>NZ_JBHYUG010000079.1:0-37823 GCF_042749375.1 Streptomyces sp. NPDC059477
TGTTATTGAACCCGCCCCCCCCGAGATATACCCCCCCACTCGCGGCGGCAGCGACCGTTGTGTATACGACACAGCTACAGCGCGCGTTCCAGCCGTTCCGCCACCAGCTTCACGAAGCGGCCCGGGTCGGCCGGCTGGCCGCCCTCGGCGAGGATGGCGAGGCCGTAGAGGAGTTCGACGGTCTCGGTGAGGGCCGTGGCCTCCTCGCCCCGGCCGTGGGCCTCGTTGAGGGCCTTCACCAGTTGGTGCCCCGGGTTGAGTTCGAGGATGCGCTTGGTCTTCGGGACCTCCTGGCCCATCGCCCGGTACATGTTCTCCAGGGCGGGGGTGAGTCCGTCGGCGTCGGAGACGACACAGGCGGGCGACACGGTGAGCCGGGAGGAGAGCCGGACGGCCTTGACATCCTCGGCGAGCCGCTCGGTCATCCAGGCGAGGAGGGCCGCGTACTCCTCGGTCCGCTTCTCCTTCTCCGTGTCGGCGATCTCGTCGTCGTCCGCGCCCAGGTCGATCTCGCCCTTGGTGATCGAGCGCAGCTTCTTGCCGTCGTACTCCCCCACGGCGTCGACCCACACCTCGTCCACGGGGTCGGTGAGCAGCAGCACCTCGATGCCCTTGGCGCCGAAGGCCTCCATGTGCGGGGAATTCTCCAGGGCCTGCCGGGAGTCGCCGGTGATGTAGTAGATGTCGTCCTGGCCGTCCTTCATCCGCTCGGCGTACGCCGTGAGGGTGGTCGGCTCCTCGGCGTCGTGGGTGCTCGCGAAGGAGGAGGCGGCGAGGAGGGCGTCACGGTTGTCGGGGTCGGTGATCAGCCCCTCCTTGAGGACGGCGCCGAACTCCCGCCAGAAGGTGGCGTAGCGGTCCGGGGCGGAGACCCTCATGTCCTTGACCGTGGACAGGATCTTCTTCGTCAGCCGGCGCTGCATCATCAGGATGTGCCGGTCCTGCTGGAGGATCTCCCGGGAGACATTGAGGGAGAGGTCCTGCGCGTCCACGACGCCCTTGACGAAGCGCAGGTAGGGCGGGAGGAGTTCCTCGCAGTCGTCCATGATGAAGACGCGCTTCACATAGAGCTGCACACCGCGCTGGTAGCCCTGGGTGAACAGGTCGTGCGGGGCGTGGGAGGGGATGTACAGCAGCGCCTGGTACTCGAAGGTGCCCTCGGCCTGGAGGCGGACGGTCTCCAGGGGGTCGCGCCAGTCGTGGCTGATGTGCTTGTACAGCTCGTGGTACTCGTCGTCCGACACCTCGTTGCGCGGCCGGGCCCACAGCGCCTTCATCGAGTTGAGCGTCTCGGGCTCGGGGGTGTCCTCGCCGTCCCCCTGCTCGGGGAGGAGCCGGACCGGCCAGGTGATGAAGTCCGAGTAGCGCTTGATGGTCTCCTTCACCTTCCAGCGGTCGGTGAAGTCGTGCAGCTGGTCCTCGGGGTCGGCGGGCTTGACCCGCAGGATGACGGAGGTCCCCTGCGGCGCCTCGTCGACGGCTTCCAGGGTGTACGTCCCCTCGCCCCGGGACGTCCAGCGGGTGCCCTGGGTCTCACCGGCCCGGCGGGTGAGCAGGGTGACCTCGTCGGCGACCATGAAGCTGGAGTAGAAGCCCACCCCGAACTGGCCGATCAGCCCGTCCGCCCCGGCGCCGTCCTTCGCCTCCCGCAGTTCCTTCAGGAACGCGGCCGTGCCCGAGTTGGCGATGGTGCCGATCAGCCGGGAGACCTCGTCGTACGACATCCCGATGCCGTTGTCCCGCACGGTGAGCGTACGGGCTTCCCTGTCGATGTCGATCTCGATGTGCAGGTCGGAGACATCGGCGCCGAGCGTGTCGTCGCGCAGGGCGGCGAGACGCAGCTTGTCCAGCGCGTCGGACGCGTTGGAGACCAGCTCTCGCAGGAAGACATCCTTGTTCGAGTAGATCGAGTGGATCATCAGATGGAGCAGCTGACGCGCCTCTACCTGGAACTCCAATGTTTCAGTCGCCATGGTTCGCGAGTACCTCACAGGTCCACTGTTCGACGGAGCTTGTCACCAAAAGTTTAGTGATGTTCGGGGGTGCCGTCCGCTCGTCCGCCCGTACGGATCAGGCCATGGTCGAAGGCGGGCCCGACGGCGGGGCGTTGTCAGTGGCCGCCTCTAGCATTTTGGGTGTCGTCATCTCCGGCCGAGTCCCCTCACGGCCGACGAACGAAAAGGTGCATCCCATGCACGGAGTGCCGCTGACCCGACGGGTCATCGAGGCCGTGCGCCGCGAACCCGAGGCGAGCGCGCTGCCGTATCTGCTGCCGTATGTGAACATCCCCTGGGTGGAGGGCGGTACGGCCAGGCCCCTGCCCGCCGACGTGCTCGCCCGGGCGGTGTTCCCGTCGGGACGGCCGCTGCCGCCGAGTCTGCGGGCCTGGCTGGCGTTCGACATCAGCCTGCTGGAGCGGCACAAGTGGTTCACCGCCGACGGTGAGTTCGCGCCGCGGCCGATCGATCAGGTCGTCGACGATGAGATGGGCGAGGGGTGGAGCAAGGAGTTCGCCTGGCTGGCCGGGCACCTGCCCGAGTGCTTCCTGCTGCCCGGCGGGTCCGACTCCCGCCGCATCCTCGCCGTCACCGAGCCCGACGACGAGGGGGAGTACCCGGTACTGGCCCTCGATCTGGGCGACCTGCCCTACCTGGGGCTGATGTACCCGGGCTTCGACGTGTACCTGGCCGACACCGCCGGTCTGCTGGACACGGGCGAGCGCGGCGGCTACAGCGATCTGATCCGCCATCACACCTACGGCCCCCGGATGCGCCGCCATGCCGCGCGGTGCTTCGCCGGAGCGGACTGCGTGGAGTACCCCTTCGAATGCACACCCCTGTACGCGCGCCTCCATCCGGCGGCGGCGCCGGGCAGGGCCGGGGGCGGCGGGTGAGGCCGACGCTGTCCAGCCGACCGGCCGCGTGCGACCACTGCGAGCGGGTCCCTCGGGGAGAAGATGGCCCGGAGAGAGCCACAGCGTGGAGAGGAAGCCATCATGGCCGGTGACAGGGCGATCATCTTCCGGGCGGAGGAGCCGGGTGACCCCGGGGCACCCGGTCCGGATCCGGTGCGTACCGGACCGGACGGCGCGGCCACGCACATTCTCACGGCCGCCACCCCCGCCGCCGCGGCGGCCTTGGCGGCCGAGTACGCGGACCGGGGGGTGACCACGATCGAGCTGTGCGGTGCCACCGGATATCTGTGGACGGCCGAGGTGGAGGCCGCCGTGCGCGGCCGGGCGCGGGTGCGTACCGTGCTCTTCGGGTTCGAGTCCCTCGTCGATGTCGCCCGGTTCAAACAGCGCGCCCTCGCGGGCGAGGCCCAGCGGGAGCTGTTTCTGTACATCCAGCCGGGCGCCGACCCCGGCACGGACCGGTTCCTGCGCAATGCGGGCGCCTCGGCCTTCGTCGCCGTGCCGGAGGCGGGTGCGGGGGCGGCGGTCGCGGCCGAGTTCGCCGACTCCGTCCGGTTGATCGAGCTGTACGGCGTGTGGGATCCGGAGTCGGTGGCCGCCGTGATCAGGGCCGTCGGTGAGCGGGTGCCGGTGGGGGTGTGCGGCTCCTCGGCCTGATCCCACCCCCGCCGGTCAACCTGTCACCACGTCACGACGTACGTCGTCACCACGTCACCGGCAGGGTCAGTGGGAAGCGGCGGATGGTCTCCGTGTCCCAGCGGACGTCCTCCGGGGCGATGGCCAGGCGCAGGCCGGGGAAGCGGGTGAGCAGGCCGGTGATCGCGGCGTCGAGTTCCGCGCGGGCCAGCGGAGCGGCGACGCAGTGGTGGCCGCCCCAGCCGAAGGTCATATGGGGGTGGGTGGGCCGGTCCAGGTCGAGGGCGTGCGGGTCGGGGAAGACGGCCGGGTCGCGGTTGGCGGCCAGGTAGGAGACATGGACGTAGTCACCGGCGCGGATGAGGGTGCCCTCGACCTCCGTGTCCTCCAGCGCGACGCGGGGAATGCCCACGCCCTTGCGGAAGGGGATGTACCTCAGCAGTTCCTCCAGCGCGGCGGGGACGCGGGCGGGCTCGCGCGCGAGTGCGGCGCGCTCCTCCTGGCGGGTCAGCAGCAGGTAGGCGATGTTGCTGATCTGGCAGGTGGCCGTGTCGTTGCCGCTGAGGATCAGGGTGACGGCCAGCACCGCGAGTTCGTCGTCGCTCAGCGGTTCCTGGCCGTCGGGTACGGCGGCGGCGATCATGGCGCTGAGCAGGTCCGGGCCGGGTGCGCGGCGCCGGAGCAGGACGAGTTCGGCGAAGTAGGAGCGCAACTGCGCCTTGGTCGCGCCCTGGCGGGCGTCGGGGGCCGTGGACAGCAGGCGCATGGTGTGGTCGCGCAGTTCGTCGCGGTCGGCCTCGGGGACGGCCAGCAGTTCACAGATCGTCAGATGGGGCAGTGGCACCGCGAGCCGGGTCACCAGGTCGGCGGGCGGTCCTGAAGCGGCCATGTCGGTGAGCAGATCGGCCACCGCGCGGTCCACGGCCGGGCGCATCGCGGCCACCCGGTCGCGGGTGAACGCCACCGCCGCCGCCTGCCGCAGCCGGGTCGCCTGCGGCGGGTCGGCCACATTGACCGACTCCGGCGAGACGATGGGCTCCGGGGTCATCCTCGGATAGTCCCGTCCCACGATCGCCGCCCGGCTGAAGCGGGCGTCGCACGTCACTTGGCGCACCCCGGCGAAGCTGGTCACCAGCCAGGCCCCGGTCTCCCCGTACGGCAGCCGGATCCGGCTCACCGGGCCGTTGCTCGCCAGCTCGGCCAGTGCGGGATCGAAGTCCAGCGCGTCGCTGAAGTCGAAAGGACAGGCGAGTACCGGCGGGTCTTGGGACAGCATGAAGCTCCTTCGGGCACGGGCGGGCACAGCTGTCATCAAGTCTCCGGCCAGGTCATCCCGGCGGGTACCGGCGTGCGGAAGCAGCCCCCGCGCTCGGCGCCGCCGCCGCACCACCGGACCCCGCCCCGCGCGCGGCACCGGACGCTGCCCGCGACGGGGCACACACCTGTCGGGCCTCGCCCCAGGCATACGGGCCTCAGGCTTCCGGCGCGGGCGATTCCCCGAGCCGTCGAGCTGGCGCATCAGCGTTTCCATGTCCCAGCCGATCCATCCCTCGGCGAGGAGACCATCGGTGACGCGGTACGGCTCCGGGCTGGAGAACCGGACGCACCGGCCGGTGGTGGGGAGGCCGCGGAACCGGACGGCGGCGCGGAAGCCGGAGGACGGGGGGCGGGGTTACGGTGGCGGTCCGGGCGCCATGGGGTGTGCGGGCTCCGGGAGCCCGGCCACGCCGGACGCCGTTCGACCCCGTGGAGAGGCGATGTTCATGAAGGTCTTCCAGATCGGTGCCGCCGGAGGTGTCGGGCGCAGGCTGGCGGCGCTGCTCGCGGCGCGGCGCGATGAGGTGACCGGGATGCACCGGGCGCCCGCGCAGGCCGGTCCGATCCGTGCGGCCGGTGCCACACCGGTCCCCGGGGACCTCGTCCGGGACCCGGTGGAGGACCTCGCGGCGAAGCTCGCCGGGCAGGACGCCGTCGTCTTCTCCGCCGGGGCGCACGGCACCGGCAGGGAACAGACCACGCTGATCGACGGCAAGGGGCTGGAGAAGGCCGTGGAGGCCACCGAGCTGGCGGGGGTGCGGCGGTTCGTGCTCGTGTCGGTGTTTCCCGACGCCCTGCGCGACGGGCCGCGCAACGACGGCTTCGAGCACTACATCAAGGTCAAGAAGTCCGCCGATGTCCGGCTCACCCGCACCGGCCTGGACTGGCTCATCGTCCGCCCCGGCACGCTTGTCGACACCCCGGGCACCGGCCTGGTCACCGCCGGACCGGCCGTCGAGTACGGGGACGTACCCCGTGACGACGTGGCCGCCTTCATCGCGGCGGCGCTGCACGAGCCCCTGCTGAACCGGGCGATCGTGGAACTCACCACGGGCGACACCCCGGTCGGCGAGGCGATCGCCGCGCTGGTGTGAACCCATCGGACGCGCGCGAGGGTGCTCAGGGGCGGGCTCGGCCCGTAGCGTGGCCCGTATGCGCGACGATCTCACGGGTGCCCCACGCGACGACCGGCCCGCGGAGTCCCGACGGGTGGGGCTGAGCCGGACCTTCGACGAGGACGCGGAGCTGTACGACCGGGCCAGGCCCGGCTATCCGGCCGGGCTGTACGACGATCTCGCCGAACTCGCGGGGACCGGGGACGGCTGCCGGGTGCTGGAGGTCGGGTGCGGTACCGGTCAGGCGACGGTGCCGCTCGCGGAGCGCGGGTGCCGGATCACGGCCGTGGAGGCGGGGGCGCGGATGGCGGCCGTCGCCCGGCGCTGGCTGGCGGGTGCGGCGGGGGTGGAGGTGGTGACGGCGGGGTTCGAGGAGTGGCCGTTGCCACGGGAGCCGTTCGACGTGGTGCTCGCGGCGACCTCGTTCCACTGGATCGACCCGGCGGTACGGGTCGCCAAGGCCGCCGACGCGCTGCGTCCGGGCGGGGCGCTGGCCGTCGTACGGACCCAGCATGTGCGGGGCGGCAGCGAGGAGTTCTTCGTCGAGGTGCAGCGCTGTTACGAGCGGTTCGACCCGGCCACTCCGCCGGGGCTGCGGCCCGCGGGGGCCGACGGGTTCGACGGCTCGGACCATGCGGAGGAGGTCGCGCGCGGCGGGCGGTTCGGGCCGGTCGAGTTCCGCCGCCATGAGCGGGAGATCACGTACACCACCGCGGAGTATCTGGACCTGCTGCGGACCTACTCCGGTCACCGGGCGCTGCCCGGGCCGCGCGGGACGGGCTGCTGGGGTGTGTCGCCGGGCTGATCGACGGCCGGTACGGCGGCCGGGTGACCAGGCGGTATCTCATCGAGCTGGCGGTGTGCGTCCGGTCCGGCTGAGGGGGCTGTGAGGGATGGTGTGACCGACAGGCCGCCGGTCTCCAGGGGGCGGTGTCGGCCTTTGGTCCCGGGTCGGGTGCCGCGCCGGTCGGGCTCTCGGCGCCCGCCGGGTGGTGGCGGCGACTGGCCGGGTTCGCTCGCTTCCCCGGACTCCCGGGCGGGAAGGAACCCCCCGGCAGATACTCGGCAGCGTCTTCGGCGCGAGGGAGGTGCCGCTCGTGGGCGGCGAGTTCGGCGAGTCCGATGGGGACAGCGAGCCCGGCGGGGGCAAGGGGTACGGGTTCCGGCGGATCGAGCGCGGCGGGGCGGCGGCCGGGTGTCCCGTCGTGCGGGGCGATGACGGGGTCTGGGAAGTGCGCGGGTACGACGAGGCGCGTGCCGTGCTGCGCAGTACGGCGACCGTCCAGGCCGGGCTCGGTATCGAGACCGTGGAGAAGCTGCCGCCGAGCATCCGTCGGCCGGTGCTCTACCGGGACGGGCCCGAGCACCGGGAGCACCGTCGGCAGACCGCGCGGTTCTTCACCCCGCGGCGCGTGGACGAGCACTACCGCGAGGTGATGGTCCGGGTCGCGGAGGCGCGGCTGGACCGGCTGCGGGCCGACGGGCGGGCCCGGCTGTCCGAGCTGAGTTTCGATCTCGCCATCGAGGTGGCGTGCGCGGTGATCGGTCTGACGGACAGCAGGCCCGGCATCAAGAAGCGGCTGGAGAGCTTCTTCCCGGAGCGGTTCGGCAGGCCGGGGCTGACCAGCCTGCACGGTGTCTACTGGATGGCGCGGCTGAACACCAACTGGTTACGGGTGTACCTCGGCGACGTACGCCCGGCCGTGCGGGCCCGGCGGCGGGCCCGCAGGGACGATCTCATCTCCCACCTGATCGACGAGGGCTGTTCGTCCGGTGAGATCCTCGGGGAGTGCCTCACGTTCGCGGCGGCGGGCATGGTCACGACCCGTGAGTTCATCAGCGCGGCGGCGTGGCATCTGTTCTCCGAGGCCGAGTTGCTGGCGCGCTACCGGGCGGCGGACGAGCCGGAGCGGCTGGCGGTCCTGGGCGAGATCCTGCGTCTCGAACCGGTCGTGGGCAGGCTGAGCCGCCGGACCACCGCGCCGCTCGATCTGCCCGGTGCCGGGGGTGAGCCGGTGACCGTACCGGCCGGGGAGCAGATCGACATCCTTCTCGACCACACCAACGTCGATGAACGGACCGTGGGGTCCCGGCCGCGCTGCCTGCGCCCCGGCCGGGACATGGCGGACGGGGCCGGGGCGCCGGGGCTGTCCTTCGGTGACGGTCCCCACAAATGCCCGGGGCTGCACATCGCGCTCCTGGAGACGGATGTCTTCCTCAGCCGGCTGTTCGCCCTGCCGGGGGTTCGGATGGCGGCGCCGCCCACGATCGGTTTCATCGACGGCATCGGCAGCTATGAGCTGCGGCACTGTGTCGTGGAGGTCGACGCGGACACCCGGCCGGTCGGCTGAGCGCCGGCACGCGGCGGGCCGGACGGCCGGTGGTGCTACGGCTGGTTGCGACGGAGACGTCATCCTCGATCAGCAGCACATGGGGCATGCCGCCGATTGTGCGTGACGGTTTGCGCTGCTCAGGGCCCTGGTTGCGGGCCGGGGTGGTCGGGGCGGCGCATTGTTGCGCGTTCATCATGTGCGGGCGGGGCCGACGGGGTGTGTACGCCGGTCCGGTCCCGGCACGGGCCGTGCGGGCGGGCCCACTCGGCGAGCAGGCACTGAGGAACCTTGCTCGGCCGGGGGCCGCCGCCCGGGTCAGTCCGCCGCCAGGCAGCAGTCGCCGCATTTCGCGCCCGCCGGGGTGCGGTAGTAGAGGCAGCAACTGCGGCGGCGGAAGGCCAGGTCGGGGCCGGTGAAGTGGCCGGTGCCCGCGAGTCGTCCCCGGGTGAGGAGGTCGCCGGTGAGGGCGGTGAGCCGGTCGCGCCGGTCGGGGTGGGCGGCCAGCAGGGCGCGCGCCGCCTCGGCCAGGGCGGAGGCGGCGTTGCCGTCCAGCAAGCGGGGGGCGACCTTGACGCGGAGTCCGGCGGCGAAGGCCCGCAGGTGGCCCTGCACCTGCTCGCCGAGTGCGCCGGCGGGGTCGGGCAGCCGGTCGGCGTACCAGCCGGAGGGGCGCGGCAGCCGCAGGGCCGGGCCGTCGTCGGCGCGTTGGACGGCCGTCAGGTCCGGGACGATGCCGTGCAGCAGCGTGCACGCCAGCGCGGGCGACCACAGCCGGGCGGCGTGTCCGAGGTGGGCGATGGAGACGCCGATGCGCGCCTCGTGGGTGCGGTGGCGGGCGGCGACGGACCGGGCGAGGTCGGTGAAGCCCCGCGCGTAGGAGTCGGTGACGCGATGCCAGCCCTGTTCGGGACCTCCGACGGGGAGCACGAAGAAGCCGCCGAGCGCGGATACGGCGTCCAGGGCGGCGGCGACTTCGGCGGCGGGCGCCTTGGCGGTGACGAGCGGGGGCTCGACGGGCACCTCGACGGTCACCCGGGGCCGCTCGACAAGCACCTCGGCAGTCACGCGGGGCCGCTCGACGGGCGCCCTGGCGGTCACGCGGGGCGACGCGGCGAGCGCCTCGGCGGCCACCCGGGGCGGGTCGGCGGTCACGACCCCTCCCGCAGGGCCGCCGGGCGGCGCCGGGGTGGTGTGAACGCGTACAGGCCGAGGATCTCCGGCGGGGGCGCGAGGCCGGGGCCGCCCGCCCTGACCCAGGTGAGGATGTCCTCGGTCGCGCCGGGGTCGTTGACCAGCCCCAGCCACACCGGCCTGCCGCCCGCCGCCCGGCCCGCCGCCGACGGCTGGACGACCACGACATTGGCCTGGTCGCAGACGTCGAGACAGGTGGAGACACGGACGGGGGCCCCGGTACGCAGACGGGCGGCCTGGGCGGCGTGATCGACTCCGGTCACCTTGGGGCTGCCGCAGCAGCAGTCCCGGCAGACGACGATCCGGCACGGGGCCGCCGGGGCGGCGGTCTTGGGGGCGGCGGCATCCGGGGTTGCCCCGCCGGGGGACGGCTGGGATGCGGCGGCCTCCGGCACCTCCCCACCGGGAGACGGTCGGGACGCGGCGGCCTCCGGTACTTCCCTGGCGGGGGACGGCCGGGACACGGTGCCTTCCGACGCCTCCCCGCCAAGGGGCGGCCGGGACACAGCGACCTCCGACACCTCCCCACCGACAAACCGCCGGGGCACGGCGGCCTCCGACGCCTCCCCGCCAAGGGACCGCCGGGATACGGCGGTGGTCTCCGAGGTTCCTCCGCCGCAGCACGGCGGCGATACGGCCGCCGCCGGGATCTCCCCGCGGCTGGGCGGCTGTGGGGTCGGTGTGGTGGGCACGCCACGCCCTCCCTCTCTCCGGGGAGGTCCGCCCCGGTGGTCCGTCGAGGAGGCGACAGCGTGAGTGTCTGGCTCTCGGAGCGCCCCGCCCGGTAACCGGCCGGGGTGCGCTCATCGATCACAGTGGCGGGACCGCGCCGGATTCGCACCGGCTTCCTCGGACCGCTGTCGCCTGGTCGCCGGTCATCCTCTCATCCGACCGGCCCGGGTCCCAGAGGGCCTCCAGGCGCCGGACGGCCCCGGGCCCCCGGAGCGTCACGTCTCCCGGAGGGTCACGTCCTCCGGAGCCTCACGCCCCCACGCCCCCACGCCCCCGAGGGCCCACGCCCCAAGGCCCCCGGCGCGTTCACTCCGTCTCGTGGGCGTGCGGGCTGGCCGCCGGGGGCTCGGCGGGGCGTTCCCGGCCGCCGTCGCGCCCGGAGACCACGACGACGATCAGGCCGATCACGACGGCCGCGGCGGCGATCCGCCCGGCGGCCCGCAGCGCCCAGCCCGGCAGGGAGCCGCCCCGGCGCGGTGCGCCCAGCCGTTCGGCGCGTCTGGCCGGGCTCAGCAGCCGGATCAGCAGCAGGACGGCGATGGGGAGTTGCAGCAGCCACAGCGCGGTGCGCGGCCAGGAGCCGTACCAGACATTCGTGCCGTACAGCAGGGTGTGCCAGACGCTCAGCACATAGACGACGATCACGAAGCGGTGCAGCCGGCGCCAGGTCGCGGCGCCGATGCGGTGGCGGACGTAGAACAACAGGCCCAGCGGGATCGCGAGATACAGGGCGCCCTGGCCGATGGGGATGGCGGTGCGGCCGGTCCCGGAGTCGTACCAGCCCGGTACGAAGGAGTCGGCAAAGCCCGCCCACAGGCGTCCGGCCCAGCCCAACTGGTCCTCGTAGCGCACGAGTTCGGCCGCGAACATCAGGGCGTGCGCGAACATCAGGGCCATCGTGGTGAGGCTCGTGGTGCGGTGCCAGCGTTCCAGCCGCTGGTGGGAGACGGGCAGCCGGGAGGTGCCGGGCCCGGACAGCAGCAGGCCGAACATGACCGTGCCCCACGCCCACAGCAGGCCCGACCAGCCGAACGCCTGGCTGAGCAGGTACATCCAGTACTCGCGGGGGTCGCTCATGAACGGCATGATCGCGACGGTGTCCCCGGTACCGGACTCCATACGGACCCAGAAGAACACGAAGACGGCGGCCGTGACGACGATCGCCGCGCTCGCGTCGGGTATCGCGGCACGCAGATCGCCGCGCAGGGCGACCCGCTCGGCGGGGCGCCGCTCCGGGGCATCGGGCGGAGCCGTCGCCCCGGTCTCCGGCGCGGTCTCCGGCGGAGTCTCGGGGGATGTCTCCGGCGATGTCTCCGGTGGCGTCTCTGGCAGCATTTCGGGGCCTCCCGGCAGCACGGACCGGCAACGGGTATGGGGCACGTGTGGTGTCCGAGACCTCAGTCTGGACTAGTCCATTCACGATCATCGAGTCCAAATCAGGCCAGCACTTTTGCGCCATTTTTGGTCGGGGTGTGACCGGATACCGGACGGCCATCGGCCCGACCGCGCGCGCCCGTTGCATATCTCCCGCCTCATTTCAACCCACTGCATCAGGACAATCGAACGCATCAGGACAACCCATGGATGCTCCCCTGCCGCAGCGGCTTGCTCCCGCCTACGCTCAGGGATGCCGCACGGCGTACGCATCGCCGCATCTCGCGGTACGTATCGCCGCACCTCGCTCCCGGTCGCGGTTCGGCTCGGACCAGGAGGAGGACCCGTACGTGACCACACGAGTGCCCGTCGTCCGGGCGGGCCGGCCCCGGTCGGCGCCGGGGGACACCGAGGGTTCCCCGGCGGCGCGCGAGCCGGTGACCCGTACCGTGTCCGGGGTCTGCCACGGCACCCTGGGCGAGCTGTATCAGGGGCCGTTGCGGGCGGGGCCCGAGCCCGACATCGCGCTCGTGTCCTTCCCCGTGGACCGGCACGCGTGGGTGCACTTCACGCCGGACGGGACCGCACAGGGCCCGCCCGCTTCCGTCCTCGGAGAGAAGTCGGCCGCTGCCGTCCGGCTGTTCCTGGACCGCTTCGGGCTCACCCTGCCGCCCGGCCGCTTCAGCGCCCACTCCGATCTGCGGGTGGGCGTGGGGATGGCCAGTTCGACCGCCGACATCGTGGCGACGCTGCGCTGTCTGTTCCGGCTCTTCGGCCTGCCCTACGACCTGGAGGTGGTGCTCGGCGTGCTGGCGGCGATCGAGCGGGCCGACAGCGTGTTCCTGGACGAGTTCGCGCTCCATCTCAGCGGCCGGCACCGGGTGGTGCGGCGGCTCGGTACCCGGATCGGCTTCCACACCGCGTACATCACCGAGCCCGGCACGGTGGACACCGCCGCCGTCACCGAACCGCTGCTCGCCCACTACCGGCGGCGCGGGACGGAGTACGAGCGGTGCCTGGACGCTCTGCTGAAAGGGTTCTCCACAGGTGATCCGGGGGCCGTGGCGCGGGCGGCGACCGGCAGTGCGGTGCTGTCCCAGGAGGTGCTGCCCAAGGCGGCGTTCGACGCCGTGCTCACCGAGCGGGAGCGGTTCGGCGCCGACGGGGTCTTCGTCGCGCACACCGGCTGTCTGATCGGCTATCTCTTCGCCCGGCGCCCCGGCGCCGACGTCAAGTCCGAACTGTCCGCGTTCTTCCACTCGCTCGGCCACCAGTGCACATTCGCCCAAGGAGGCTACGGGTGATCCACCCCCACATCGCCGACGCCCTGAAGGTTCCCGACCTGGTACGGCTCACCGACGGCCTGGTGCTGATCCGGTTCGAGTCGATGAAGATCTACTCGGCGCTCGCCGCCGTCCGCCGGCTGCTGGAGCGGGGCACGGTCCGCCCCGGGCAGACCCTGGTCGACAGCTCCAGCGGCATCTACGCCTACGCGCTGGCGCTGGCCTGTCACCGCTACGGCATGCGCTGCCACATCGTCGCCTCCACCACCGTGGACGCCACCACCCGGGCCCAGCTGGAGGTGCTCGGCGCCACCGTGGAGCAGGTCCGGCCGTCCCGCAATCTCAAGCTGGACCAGGAACTGCGGGTGCGGCGGGTGCGGGAGATCCTCGCCGACCGCCCCGACTGCCACTGGATGCGCCAATACCACGACGACGTCCACTACCTCGGCTATCACGAGGTAGCCGACCGGATCACCGCCGCGTTCCCCGGCCGGCCGCTGGCCCTGGTCGGCGGGGTGGGCTCGGGCGCCTCGACGGGCGGCATCGTGGAACGGCTGCGCGCCACGGACCCCTCGGTGCGGCTGGTGGGCGTGCAGCCGTTCGGGAGTGTCACCTTCGGCAGCCAGGACCATCACGACCCGGAGGCGATCATCGCCGGGATCGGCTCGTCGATCGTGTTCGACAACGTCCGGCACGATCTCTACGACGCCCTGCACTGGATCGACTTCACCCACGCCATGGCCGGGGCCGTCGCCCTGCTGCGCGAACACGCCGTGTTCGCCGGACTGTCCACCGGCGCCGGATATCTGGCCGCCATGCACGAGGCCCGCCGCCACCCCGACCGGCTGCATCTGGTGATCGGCGCCGACACCGGGCACCGCTATGTGGAGCGGGTCTTCGCCCGGCACGCGGAGGCCCTCAACCCGGCCGTGCTCAAACCCGTCGAGATCTCCGGCGCCGGAGAACTGGCCATGCCCTGGTCGACCATGGCGTGGCGGCGCACCCCCTGCCCCGCCGAATGGAAGGAGCGGGCGGCATGAGTGTCGTACTGCTGGAATCGCTCACCTTCGGCCTCGGGCACCTGGTCCGCGCCGCCGACGCGCTCGGCGAGCGGCTGGTCCTGCTGACCCGCGATCCCGCCTACTACGCCTACGAGCTGGAGCGGCTGCCCGCGCACGCGCTGGACGTGGTGGAGACCGACACCTTCGACGTGGAGGGCGTCGCGGAGCTGCT
Source organism: Streptomyces sp. NPDC059477 (assembly GCF_042749375.1). Classification (NCBI taxonomy): domain Bacteria; kingdom Bacillati; phylum Actinomycetota; class Actinomycetes; order Kitasatosporales; family Streptomycetaceae; genus Streptomyces; species Streptomyces sp. NPDC059477. Next base: position 14,129 of record NZ_JBHYUG010000079.1, read on the forward strand.
GGGCCGCACGCCCGAGCTGCGCGGGCTGATCAGCTCCACCGACACCTGGATGCTGGTCGGCGCCGAACTGGCGGCCCGGTTCGGGCTGCCCGGACTCGACCCGGACGTGCTGCGGCTGACCCGTGACAAGGCGGCCGTGCGCAATCTGCTGTACGAGGCCGGGCTGAGCCGGGGCCGGGCCCTGGCGGCGGACGGGCCGGGCGGGGACGTACGGGAGCTGCTGCTGAAGGAGATCGGTCTGCCCGCCGTGGTGAAGGACTCGGCGGGCACCGGGAGCCAGAATGTGTGGCTGGTGCGGGACGAGGCCGAGCTGGACGCGGCGCTCGCCGAGTCGGCCGGGCGGACCCTCAAGGGCAGGCTGTTCGCGGAGCCGTACTTCGGCGGGCCGGTGTACAGCGCCGAGACCCTCACCTGGGCGGGCCGGACCCGGCTGCTGGGCGTGTCCAGCCGGCTGATGTCGCCGGAGCCGTACTTCCGCGAGGAGATCACGGCGTTCCCGGTGGCGTTTCCCGAGGCGCTGCGCGGCTCCCTGGAGGGGTGGCTCGACGCGCTGCTGGCGGCCGTCGGGTACACCGACCGGTTCGCGCATGTGGAGTTCGTGCTGACCGCCGATGGGCCGGAGCTGGTGGAGGTCAATCCACGGATCGGGGGCGCGCTGGTCGGCGAGGGACTGTGCCGGGCGCTGGGGGTCAATGTGTACGAGGCGATAGTGGAGACGGCGCTGGGGCGGCGGCCCGGGCTGCTGGACGCCGAGCCGCCGGGCGGTCCGGCCGTGGCGTTCGTGCTGGGGTATCCGGCCGCGCCGGGCGTGTTCAGCGGGGTCGCCGGGCTGGAGCGGCTGGCGGAGCTGCCGGGGGCGCCCGCCTGGTTCCCGGTGAAGCGGGTCGGCGACCCGGTGGAGCATCTGGCGGACAGCCGGGGCTACGCGGGGATCGTGTACGCGGAGGCGGAGACCGCCGAGCTGGCGACCCACCGGGCGGTGGCCGCCGCGAACGCCGTACGGGTGCTCACCGAGCCGTTCGCGCCCGGGGCCGCGTCCGGTGAGTGAACGTGCCAAGGGCCGGGCGGGGCTGGGGCCGCTCGACGGGCCGCTGCGGTTTCTGCTGCTCAGCTCGTTCCTGATCCCGCTCGGCAGTTTCATGGTGCTGCCGTTCATGTCGGTGTTCCTGCACGAGCGGCTCGGTATGGGGCTCGGCACGGTCGGCGTGGTGCTGGCGGTGGCGTCCCTCGTGCAGTTCTCCGGCGGGATCGCGGGCGGGGCGCTCGCGGACCGGATCGGGCTGCGCCGCACGATGCTGTGGGCGCTGATCGTCCGTACGGCCGGGTTCACCGGGATGCTGCTGGCGCTGCGCTGGCCGCCGCTGGCGGTTCCGGCGCTGGTCCTGACCTGCTGCGGCGCGGCCCTGTATCTGCCCGCCAACAAGGCGTATCTGGTACACGGGGTGGCCGACGAGCGGCGCCCGGCGTTCCTGTCGGCGGGCAACGCGGCCCTCAACGCGGGCATGGCGGTGGGCCCGCTGATCGCCGGGCCGTTCGTGCTGTCCTCGCCGGGCTGGCTGTTCGTCGCCGTCACCGCCCTGTTCCTGCTGGTCACGGCCGGGCACACCCGGCTTCCGGCGGTCGGGGAACGCCCGCCGGGCCAGCAGCCGTCCCGGCAGGGCCTGCTGACCGGCGTGGCGGCGCTCCCGTTCGCCGCCAACCTCCTTGCCTTCTATCTGTACTTCCACTTCCAGCACTTCCTCGCGGTGTACGCGGTCGAGCGGGCCTCCAGCGAGTTCTACAGCCTGGTCCTGCTGCTGTGCTTCGCGCTGGTGATCGTCGTCCAGCCGCTCGCGTCGGACCTGATCCGGCGGATGCCGTACGCCCTCGCCCTCGGCGTCGGTTTCGCCGGGCTCGCGGCGGGGCTGGCGGTGCTGGCGATCGGCAGCCGCCCGGCGCTGCTGGCGGGCGGGGCGCTGATCACGCTGGGCGACATCGTGCTGTTCCTCAAGAACGACCTGGAGGCACTGGCGCGCAGCCCGCGCTCGGACGCCGTCGTCTTCGGTCAGCAGCGGCTGGCGGCGGGGCTGGGGGCGGGCGCGAGCGGGGTGCTGGGCGGGCAGCTGTACGGGGCCGGGGAACGGGCCGGGGACACCGGCTGGTTCTGGCTGCTGGCCGCCGCGCAGTGTCTGCTGCTGCCCTGGCTGCTGGCGCTGCTGCGCGGCCCCGCGACCCGGGACGCCCCGGCCGCCGTACCACCCGAGACCCCCTCCCCCACGGTGCCGACGACGAAGGAGCGATGAGGCCGAATGACACGGACCGGCGGGTTCCAGGACGACGACTTCTGGACCGAGTTCCATGACTTCCTGTTCTCCGAGCAGCGCCACACCCAGGCCGCCGATCTGCTCGGCAGCTCTCCGCTGCTGGACTTCCCGGCCGGGGCGCGGGTGCTGGACCTGTGCTGCGGTCCGGGCGTGTTCACCGTGCCGCTGGCCCGGCGCGGCTACGCCGTGACGGGGGTGGATCTGAGCCCGGCGATGCTGGAGCGGGCACGCAAGCTGGCGGCCGACGCGGGGGTCGGCGTCACGTACGTGCGGGCGGACGCGCGGGAGTACACGGCGCCGGGCGGCTTCGATGTCGCCCTCAATCTGTTCACGTCGTTCGGGTACTTCGAGGACCCCGCCGACAACGCGCGGGTGCTGCGCACCCTGCACGACTGCCTGGCGCCCGGCGGAACGCTGCTGCTCGACCTCGCGGGCAAGGAGCTGCTGGCCCGCCGGGTCACCCCGCCGAAGGTGGTGACGCGCGGCGAGGATCTGATGGTGCAGACGGACACCGTGCTGGACGACTGGGCGCGGCTGCGCAGCGACTGGGTCCTGGTGCGGGGCGAGCGGGTCACCCGGGCCACGCTGGTGTGGTTCGTGTACAGCGCGGTCGAGCTGCGGCGGATGGTGGCGGAGGCCGGGTTCGGCCGGGTGGAGGTCTTCGGCGGCTTCGACGGACGGCCCTACGACGAGAACGCCGAGCGGCTGGTGGTGCGGGCGACGCGGCAGGACTGAGGCGGCGACGCGCCAGGGGCGGGGGGTGTGATCCCCCTGACCTTTTGGCCCGGACTGTGCGGAACGTAGTATCACGAGGTCAATAGCCGCGACGGGAGACAGGAAGCCGGTGTGAGTCCGGCACGGTCCCGCCACTGTGACCGGGGAGTGCAACCCTTCGACATGCCACTGCGCGACGCGCGGGAAGGCGGGGGGAACGTCGATCCGGGAGTCAGGACACTGGCCTGTCGCGGGCCCGTTTTGAGGAGCGCGGACTCCCCAGGAGGCTCAACGTGTACGACGGCATGTCCCGTCCCGCCCTGTCCACCCCTGCCCGCCGGCGGCTGCGCGCGGCGGCGCTCGCCCTGTCGGCGGCGCTGCTGGCCGCCGGCTGCGGCTCGTCCGGTGGTTCCGGCGCCGATCCGAAGGCTTCGGCCGCCCCCGCCGACGGTTTCCCCGTCACCATCGACAACTGCGGAGTGAGCACGACGTACGACGCCCCGCCCGAGCGGGTCGTCACCATCCACCAGCACCCGGCCGAACTGATGCTCGCGCTCGGGCTGAAGGACCGTATGGTCGGCACCGCCTTCCCCGACTCGGCGCCGCTGCCCGAACTGGCGAAGGACTTCGAGGCGATCCCGGAACTGGCTCAGAAGGAACCGTCGTTCGAGACGGTTCTCGACGCCGAGCCCGACTTCGTCTACGGCGGCTACGGCAGCGCGTTCGCCGACAACGAGGGCCGCTCCCGTGAGGCGTTCGCCGACGCGGGCATCGACACCTATCTCAACCGCGAGTACTGCGAGGGCGCGGCGTCGGCCACGATGAAGGACACCTACGACGAGATCCGCACCATCGGTGAGATCTTCGGGGTGTCCGAGCGCGCCGACGCGCTGGTCACCGACCTTGAGGGCCGGGTCGAGGCGGCGTCCGCGGCGGTGGCGGGCGAGGAGCGGGTGCCGGTGTTCGTGTACGACAGCGGCGACAAGTCCGCGTTCACGGCGGGCGGCAAGGGGCTGGGCAGCGAGCTGATCCGGCTGGCGGGCGGCGAGAACGTCTTCGCCGATCTCGACGAGGTCTTCGGGGACGTCTCCTGGGAGCAGGTCGTGGAGCGCCGGCCCGAGGTCATCGCCATCTACGACTACGCCGGGGCGGGCAGCGTCGAGCGGAAGAAGGAGTTCCTGCTCGCGCAGCCGGCGCTGGCCGACGTCCCGGCGGTGAAGAACGAACGGTTCGTGGTGCTGCCGCTGACGGACACCCTGGTCGGGGTGCGGTCGGCGTACGCGGTCGAGGATCTGGCCCCGGCGCTGCACCCCGAGAGCTTCCGGTGACGCTCGCCGCCACCGAGCGGGCCGCCGGGTCTCCCGGGGGCGGGCCGAGGGCGGGCCGGGCGACGCTCGCCGCGACCCTGCTGGTGCTCACCGCGCTGTTGGTGCTCTCGGCGACGGCCGCGCTGGCGATCGGCTCGGTGCGGGTGCCGCCGGGGCAGGTGTGGGGCATCGTGACGCACGCGCTGGGCGCCGGGTGGGTCGAGCCGGACTGGTCCGGGGCGCGGGAGACCATCGTGCTGGATGTGCGGGCGCCGCGCGTCCTGCTCGGCGCGGTGGTCGGCGCCGGGCTCGCGGTGGTCGGTACGGCGATGCAGGCGCTGTTGCGCAACCCGCTGGCCGAGCCCTATCTGCTGGGGGTGTCCTCCGGGGCGTCGCTCGGGGCGGTCGTGGTGATCGTGTTCTCGCTGACCTTGTTCGGGGCGGTGTCGCTGTCGGTGGCGGCGTTCGCGGGCGCGCTCGGCGCGCTGCTGCTGGTGTACGCCACCGCGCGGACCGGCGGGCGGATCACCTCCGTGCGGCTGGTGCTGTCCGGGGTGGCGATCGCGGCGGTGCTCACCGCGGCGACGAACCTGCTGCTGCTCACCACCGAGCGGGGCAATCAGGCGCGCGAGGTGCTCGCCTGGACCCTCGGCGGTCTCGGCGGCGTCAACTGGGGCACGCTGTGGCTGCCGGCCGGCGCGCTCGCGGTCGGTGTCGGGGTGCTGCTGGTGCAGGCCCGGAATCTGAATCTGCTGCTGGCCGGTGAGGAGGCGGCGACCACGATGGGGCTGGACGTGGGGCGGTTCCGGGCCCGGATGTTCGTCCTGCTGTCGCTGGTCACCGGGGTGCTGGTGGCGGCGGCCGGGCCGATCGGGTTCGTCGGTCTGATGCTGCCGCACATCGTCCGGCTGTTCGTGGGCGGCGATCACCGCCGGGTGCTGCCGACGGCCGCGCTCGGCGGGGCCGTCTTCCTCATCTGGGCCGATGTCGCCGCCCGGACCGTCGCCGCGCCGCTGGAGATCCCCGTCGGGGTGCTCACCGCGCTGTGCGGCGGGCCGTTCTTCCTGTGGCTGATGCGCCGGGACGCCCGGCGCGGCACGGATCGAGGAGCCGTATGAGCCCCGCCGAACTCGTCGTCGACCAGGTCACGCTGTCCGCCGGCGCGCGCCGGCTGGTGCGGGACATCTCGCTGACCGCCCGGCCGGGCGAGGTGGTCGGGCTGGTCGGCCCCAACGGCAGCGGCAAGTCCAGCCTGCTGCGGGCCGTGTACCGGGTGCTGCGGCCCGACTCCGGTGAGGTGCGGGTGGACGGGGCCGACGCCTGGACGCTGCCGGTGCGGGAGCTGGCGCGTACCGTCGCGGCGGTCGTGCAGGAGGCGGGCGCCGACTTCGATCTGACGGTCCGCGAGGTCGTCGCGATGGGCCGCACCCCGCACAAGAGGCTCCTGGACGGCGACACCGCCGACGACGCCCGGCTGATCGAGTCCGCCCTGGACACGGTCGACGCCGCCGAGCTGTCCGCCCGCTCCTTCGACCAGCTCTCCGGCGGCGAACGCCAGCGGGTCCTGATCGCCCGCGCGCTCGCCCAGCAGCCCTCGCTGCTGGTGCTGGACGAGCCGACCAACCACCTCGACATCCGCCACCAGCTGGCCGTCCTCGGCACCCTGCGCGAACTCCCGGCGACGGTTCTGGTGGCCCTGCACGACCTCAACCTCGCGGCGTACTACTGCGACCGCCTCTACGTCCTCCACGAGGGCCACGTCACGGCCTCCGGCCCACCTGGTGAGGTCCTCACCCCCCGGCTGCTGGCCGAGGTGTACGGGGTCGCGGGCGAGGTCACGATCCATCCCCGCACGGGGGCACCACAGGTGACGTTTCTTCCGGCGCGGGTGGGGGTGGGGGGCGGGACCCCCGGCGCGGGGAGGACGGGGGCCGGGGCTGCCGACGCGGGGAGGACGGGGGCCGGAGCTGCCGACTCGGGGAGGACGGGGGCCGGGGCTCCCGGTATGGCGGGGGCGGACGGGGCGGCTGGGGACCGTGATCCGGCGGGGGCGCGGGACGCGGCGGGGTGAAGAGGGCTCGCCGGCCGGGTTGGCGGGGCTGGGCTGGGCTGGGCTGGGCTGACGGGGGGTGCTGAGCCAGGTGGCGCGGGGGTGAGCGCCTGCGCGGCGGCGCGGGCACCGGTCCCGGTGGACCGACGGGCGGCGTGCCGGATGCCGGGCAGGAGCGCGCCGACCGGGAACGGGTCGGCCGCGCCGGGGGCGCGCTTCAGGGACCTGGGCCGGCGCCCACGGGAGCGAGGCGGGCGCCCGCCCTGCGGCACGGACCCGGTCCCTGCGGGCCAGCGGGCAGCACGCCCCGAGCCAGGCGCCAGCCTGCCGACCGGAAACGGGTCGGCCGTGCCGGGGCACCCTTTACGAACCCGGTGCGGCACCGCGCGGGAGCGAGGCGGGCGCCCGCGCTGCGGCACGGACCCGGTCCCCGCGAGCCAACAGGCAACACGCCCCGGGCCGGGCGCCGGCCCGCTTACCGGAAACGGGCGAGCCGCGCCGGGGCACCTTTCCGGAACCCGGTGCGGCACCGCGCGGAAGCGAGGCGGGCGCCCACCCCGCGGCACGGACCGGCTCCCGACGGGCCAACGGGCAGCACGCCCCGGGACGGGCGCCGACCCGCCCTCCAGGAACGGGCCCGCCGTGCATGGAGTGCGCCGCAAGAACCCGGGTCGGTGACGCGCGGGGGCGGGGCGCACGCCCGGCGGTGTGGATGTCGGGCGTGGTGTGAGGGGGCCGGGGTGGTTCATGGGGCCGGTTCGGGGCTGCGTGGGGGTGGGACGGAGGTGGGTGTGGTGTCGATGGCGTGCCGGGTCATGTCCTGCCACCAGTGCGGGCCGTCTTCCAGGTGTCGGAGGAGGATGCCCTCGCGAAGGGCCCAGGGGCAGACCGCCAGGGATTTGAGGCCGCTCAGTTTCATCGCGGTGTGGCCGACGATCGCGCCCGCGAGGCTCTGGCGGGCGCGCGGCGCGGAGATGCCGGGGAGGGCGGAGCGGCCGGTGGCGGGCAGTTCGGCGAGCCGGTCGATGGCCGCGCGCAGCTCGCCGCGGCGCAGGTCGCGCCCGACGAACGGGCCCCGGCGGCCCGGGGCGGCGCCGCACAGCCGGGCCAGTTGCTGGAACGTCCGTGAGGTGCCCACGGCGGTGTGCGGATGCTCCCAGCGGATCCGGGCCCCGGCGTCGCGCAGCTGATGGCGTACCTCGCGGCGCAGGGCGAGGATCGCGGGCGCCGCCGGCGGGTCGGCGTGGGCGAGGTACTCGTCCGTGAGGCGGCGCGCGCCGAGCGGCAGGGAGATCGCGAACTCCGGTGTCCGGCCCCGGCCGAAGGCGACTTCGAGGGTGCCGCCGCCGATGTCGAACAGGGCCAGCGGGCCGGCGCGCCAGCCCATCCAGCGCCGTACGGCGAGGAAGGTCAGCTCGGCCTCCACCTCGCCGGGCAGCAGACACAGCCGTACCCCGGTACGGGCGTGCACCGCCGCGAGCACCTCGGCGCGGTCGGGCGCGTTGCGCACGACGGCGGTGGCGAAGGCCAGCGGCTGCGGCGCGCCCCAGTGTCCGGCCGTCCTGGCCGCCTTGGCCACGGCCTGCACCAGCTGCTCGGTGGCCGCCTCGCCGAGGCCGCCGTCGGCACCGACCTGTTCGGACAGGCGCAGTTTCCACTTCGCGGTGTGGACGGGCAGCGGTACCCCGTCCTTGGTGTCCGCCACCACCAGCCGCACCGTGTTCGATCCCGCGTCAATCACACTCAGCCTCATCGGCGTTGCGTACCCGGAGCCGTGCCGGTGATGCGTACACGCATGCCCTCTTGGCGGGCGCGATACGAAGCCGGCACGGGTCCGGGAGCGGGTTTCGGTCAGGGGCTGCCGGGCGACGCGGGACCCCGGGGGCAGGGGACCCCAAGGGGTCAGCTGTCGCAGACGACCTCGTCACGGGGGACGTACCGGGTGTTGAAGGTCTCCCGGCCGACCTCCTTGCCACCGTTCTCGAAGACCCGGTCGACGGCGACGTCGAAGCCTTCGAGCGGGGTCTGCGGCACGCACTGCTCGGCGGCGCCCTCACGGGTGCCGGGCTCCTGCACATTGGTGCGCGGGCCGGTGACGGACTCCACGGAGTCGTACTTCTTGGTGCCGAGGAAGCTGATGGTGATGGAGGTGTCGGTGGCCTGGGCGTCGATGTAGATGGCGTTGCCCGAGTCGTTGCGGAACTTCAGGTCGAGGCTGCCCCAGGCGACGGTGGCCTCGCGGCCCTCCGGGTAGCGCTCGATGTAGAAGGAGTGGGCGCCGTACTCGACGGGGTCGACGCCCGCGAAGAAGACCGCGTTGAAGATGGTGGTGGCGACCGCGGAGACGCCGCCGCCCGCCGCCATCTCGAACTGGTCGTTGTTGATGATGATGCCCTCGACGAAGCCGTTGGCCTCGGTGCGCTCGCCGACGGTGCCGTTCATGCTCCAGGTCTCGCCGGGCAGGACGAGGGATCCGTCGATGAGTTCGGCGGCGCGGCCGATGTTGGTGACGCGGTACGGCTCGGGTTCGAAGTCGACGGTGAAGGTGGACATCTGTTCCTTGATGCCCAGCGCGTCGAGGTTGTCGGCGGAGAGCTTCGGCTTGACCTCCTCGACGGCGACCGCGCCGGTACGGGCCGTGCCGGTCTTGGTGAGCAGGGGCTGTACGGCGTCCTTGAGGGCCTTGGCCGTGACCTCCTGCCCGGATCGGCCGCCGGAGGCGACGACGACCCGGCCGCCTTCCATGCGGAGCTTGGCCTCCTCGGCCTCGTCGGTGGCCAGGGCCAGCGGGCTCGCCACCGCCGGGTCGGCGAGGAGGGCGGCGCCGTCGAGCGTGGGGACGAGCTTGTTCGACTTGTCCGGCTTGACGGTGAGGTGCTCGCCGAGGGTGACCGGGCTGATCTCCACGCGTCCGGCGCTCGTGGTGAGGGTGACGGGGCCGGACATCGCGGGCCGGGCGAACTCCTCCAGGGCGCGGTCGACCTCGTCGGCCCCGACGCGGGGCTCGGTGGTGTCCACCGGGAGCCGGACAGGCTCCGCGGCCGTGCCGGGGATCACCGAGGACAGCGCCCCTACCGCGCCGTCCACGTCGAGGGACTGGCCGGTGACCGGCTTCACCTGGGTCACCTCGCCCTCGCTGAAGCCGATCGCGCCATCGCGGGCCTCGCGGGCGTGGTCCTTCGCCAGTGCGGTGAGCGCGGCGCGGGTCTTGTCCCGGTCGATCCCGACGACCGGTTCGACATCGCGGTCGGGGCTGGTGAACAGGCGGCCGATCACCGTGAAGGGGCCGTTGCCCGAGCGGGCGGCCTCGGTGACGGTCGCCTCGCTGTCGAGCGTGAGGCCGGCGGTGCGGGCGTCGACGGTGGCGTTCTCGTCGCCGACCCGGACCGGTATGGGCTCGGCCCACGCGTCCCCGAGGCCCTTCTCCAGGGCCGCCCTGGCCTCCGTACGGCTCATGCCGCCGATGTCCACGCCGCTCACCCGGACGCCGTCGGGTACGTCGTCGCCCGCGGCGAGCAGACCCACGAGGTAGAGCCCGCCGAAGCCGACACCGGCCGCCACGCCCGTCACGAGCGCGGCCCGGCCTATTCGGCGCCGGGCGGCCCGGGAGGCGTCGGCGGTGCCGTCGGTGTCGGCGGGCTGACCGGCGGGGGCTGAGCGCGGCACGGGGTCTCCTCGTCTGTGGCGGTCGCGGCGGGTGGCGAATGGTGGGCGCCGTCGCGGCGCGCGGCCCCTCTCGGGAGAGCGGGTCGCGCGCGGTGATGATATGAGAATCTATGTGGTGATTCCGTAAGCTCTGTCACCGCCCCCCGCTCCATGGGCCCGGTCCCCGCCGTCACTCGGGTGTCGTTACCCCACTCCGGACCGCCTCAGCCACCCCGGACCGCCTCAACCGCCCCCGCCCCGACCGGGCTCAGCCACCCGTGGCGTCCCGGCCGCCCGCCCCGGGTCAGGCTTCCCCGCCGCCCAGTCCGGTGCGGACCAGGGTCAGGAACTCCTCGTCGGTGAGGCCCAGCTCGCGGGCCTGTCCGATGAGGGCGTGGACGCCCTCGGTGAGCCGGGCGCGGCCCGCCGCGTCGGGAGCGGCGGTGATCACCGCGCCCCGTCCCCGGCGCAGCTCGATCAGGGACTCGTCCCGCAGCCGCTGGTAGCCGCGCAGCACGGTGTGCACATTGACGCCCAGCGAGTCGGCGACCTCGCGGGCCGGTGGCAGCCGTTCCCCCGGAACCGCCGTACCGTCGGCGATGGCTCCGCGCACACAGGCGGCGATCTGTTCGCCGAGCGGCACGGGCGAGCCTGGGAGGACCCGGAACAGCATCCTCAGCCACGCTCCCCGGCACGCCGCTCGACGAGCGCGTTGAGCAGGGCCGCCGCGGTGGTCGCGTCGTCGACGGTGACGACGTACTCCCGCCCGCCCGTCGTACGGACCGACAGGGCCTCCCCGGAGCGCAGCACCACTCCGCGCCGGTCGGGGCGGACCCGGTAGCCCCAGCCGCCGAAGTCCCCCACGGCGTGCACCCGGACGCTTCCGGCGCGCTCGACCCCCGTGAGCGGCAGCGCCAGCCGGGGCCTGGGCAGCAGGGTGGAGGCCACGGTGACCCCGCGCCGGTCGACGGTGACCCGGACCGCGCCGGACGCGGCGCAGGCGAGGCCGAGGACGAGGAACAGCGGCCCGCTCCACCAGGGTCCGAGCAGCAGGGCGAACAGTCCGCCGAGCGCCATGAGGGCGGCCGGGCAGAGCAGGGCGGGCGAGCGGACCGTACGGCTCCACGCCGCCGCCTCTCCCTCGGCCAGCGGCAGCGCGGGGACCGGCGGCGTGGTGGCGTGGTCGGGACCGGCGTCGATGAGCCGCCAGACCACGGCGGCGGTGGTGAGGCCGGCGAGCAGCAGTACGGCCACATGCCAGAGCGGCAGCCGCACGTCCGCCGGGTCCTGGACGCCCGTGTTGACCAGGACGGTGATCACCAGCGGGTAGCCGAGCGTGACGGCCGTGCCCGCCCCGGCCGCGGCGGGCAGCCGCGCCTTCGCGCCCCCTCCCGCGGTCACGGTCAGCACGGTGAAGAGCACGCCGAGCCCGACGAGCAGACCGCCGCCGGCCCACAGCGCGGCGGTCCGGCTCATGAAACCGTCGGCCGTGCCGCCGCCCGAGAAGTGGGTGGCGATCCGGTCGGGCAGCCGGTCGTAGCCGGCGAGAAAGACACCCAGGTAGGCGACGGTTGCCACCCCGAACGGAACGGCCGGCAGGGCACACCTGCGAAGGGCTGTCATCCGAGTCCCCGTTCTCATGATTCGGTGTTCGTTGGCCAATGGCCATTGGCCATTGGTTGTTGGTTGTTGGTTGTTGGTTGTTGGTTGTTGTTCATTGGTTGTTGTTCGTATTGAAGTAGAACAATAGAAGCATACGTCAGAGTGCCCGCCGCTGGGCAAGCCCCCGTGGCCGGTCCCCTTCTCACACCGGGCGCCACCGTCCCGTGCGCGGGCCGTAACGCCGTTCCCCGTCGCCGTGTGACGGAACGGAAATTCGGTCTCCGTACGGTGCCCGGGACGGCGTACGCACCGCACGGTGGGGGTTCAGTGGCAGCGGGTTCGACTCAGGACAGGGCCCGCACGGTCTGCTCGTACTGCGGGGTCGGGTGCGGGATCGTGCTGGAGCTGGACCGCAGCCCCGTCGACGGGCGCCGCCGGGTGGCGAGGGCGGCCGGGGACAAGGCGCACCCCGCGAACGCGGGGCGGCTGTGCACCAAGGGCGCCACGAGCGCGGACATGATGGCCGCGCCGGGCCGGCTGGACTCGGCGCTGACGCGGGCCGAGCGGGGCGCGCAGCCGGTGCGCACCGACGTGGACGAGGCCATCGCGTCGGTCGCGGGCGCGCTGCGGGCGATCCTGGACGAGCACGGGCCGGACGCGCTGTCCTTCTATGTGTCGGGACAGTTGTCTCTGGAGGCGCAGTACCTGGCGAACAAGCTCGCCAAGGGGTTCGTGCGGACGAACCAGATCGAGTCGAACTCCCGGCTGTGCATGGCGTCCGCCGGGACGGGCTACAAGCTGTCGCTGGGCGCGGACGGCCCGCCGGGCTCGTACCAGGACTTCGACCACGCGAACGCGTTCTTCGTCATCGGCGCCAACATGGCCGACTGCCACCCGATCCTGTTCCTGCGGATGATGGACCGGGTCAAGGCGTCCGGCGCCAAGCTGATCGTGGTCGATCCGCGCCGCAACGCCACCGCCGACAAGGCCGATCTGTTCCTCCAGATCCGGCCCGGCACCGATCTCGCGCTGCTGAACGGGCTGCTGCACCTGCTGGTCGAGGGTGGCTACACGGACGGCGGCTTCATCGCCGAGTTCACCGACGGGTGGGCGGACATGCCCGCCTTCCTCGCCGATTACCCGCCCGCGAGGGTCGCGGAGATCACCGGTATCCCCGAGGACGATCTGCGGCGGGCCGCGCGGTGGATCGGCGAGGCCGGTGACTGGATGAGCTGCTGGACCATGGGGCTCAACCAGTCCACGCACGGCACCTGGAACACCAACGCCCTGGTCAATCTGCATCTGGCCACGGGTGCGATCTGCCGTCCGGGCAGCGGCCCGTTCTCGCTGACCGGCCAGCCCAACGCCATGGGCGGGCGCGAGATGGGGTACATGGGGCCCGGTCTGCCCGGTCAGCGGTCGGTGCTCGCCGAGGACGAGCGGGCCTTCGTGGAGGAGCTGTGGCGGATCCCGCCCGGCACTCTGCGGACCGAGGTGGGACGCGGCACGGTCGAGATGTTCGAGCGGATGGCCGCCGGTGACATCAAGGCGTGCTGGATCATCTGCACCAACCCGGTCGCCTCGGTCGCCAACCGCAGGACCGTCATCGCCGGTCTTGAGGCCGCCGAACTGGTCATCACCCAGGACGTGTTCGCCGACACCGAGACCAACGCGTACGCCGATGCCGTGCTGCCCGCGACGCTGTGGGCCGAGTCCGACGGGGTGATGGTCAACTCCGAGCGCAGTCTCACCCTGGTCCCGGGCGTGGTCGACCCGCCCGGACAGGCCCTGCCCGACTGGCTGCTGATCGCGCGGGTGGCATGCGCGATGGGCTTCGCGGAGGGTTTCACGTACGGCAGCGCGGAGGAGGTGTTCGAGGAGCTGAAGCGGGCGTGGAACCCGAAGACGGGGTGGGATCTGCGCGGGGTCGGCTACGAGCGGCTGCGCGCCACGCCCGTGCAGTGGCCCGCCCCGGACGCCGACGGACCGGACCGCAACCCGATCCGCTATCTCAACGACGGTGTCAGCCAGACCCTTCTGGAACGCCCCGACGGGACCCGTCCCCGGCTGGCCTTCCCCACCGCCGACGGCCGCGCCCGGTTCTTCGCCCGCCCGCATCTGCCGGCCGCCGAACTCCCCGACGACGACTACCCGTTCGTCCTGAACACCGGTCGGCTCCAGCACCACTGGCACACCCTGACCAAGACCGGCAAGGTCGGCAAGCTCACCAAGCTCCATCCCGGCCCGTTCGTGGAGGTGCACCCCGAGGACGCCGCCGCGCTGGGCGTCACCGACGGCGACCGGGTGGACGTCGCCTCCCGGCGCGGCCGGGCCGTGCTGCCCGCGGTGGTCACCGACCGCGTGCGGCCGGGGAACTGTTTCGCGCCCTTCCACTGGAACGACCTGTTCGGCGAGTACCTCAGTGTCAACGCCGTCACCAGCGACGCCGTCGACCCGCTCTCCTTCCAGCCCGAGTTCAAGGTCTGCGCGGTGGCGCTCACCAGGATCGCCGCGCCGATACCGGCGGGACTGCCGGAAGGGCGGTCGGTCGCCGGTCGGGCGGGAGTGCCGGAGGGACGCCCGGCGGGAGTGCCGCAGACCGTGGGGATGACTTCGCCGGTCGGCTCCCTCCCTGTGGCGGGCCCTGTGCCCGCCACCGTTGACGCCCTCCTACCGGCTGTCGCCACCGCCGACTCCCCTGTCCGGGCCCTCGCCGATCTGTTCGGTATCGCCGATCACGCCCCCGCGCCCCTCACCGAGCCCGAACGCCGCTACCTCTCCGGGTATCTCTCCGGCCTCGCCCGCACCTCGCCCGACGGACGCGTCCCCGTACTCCCCCCGGGCGCCCCCTTCGCCCCGGACCACGCCCTGTGGGTGGACGGCGTCCTCGCCGGGATGTACTCCCGTACGGACATGGCCACCGCACCCGCCCCGGCCGACCACCCGGCCGCTGACGCCCCTCTCCCGGCCCGCCGTCTGCTCGTCCTGTGGGCCTCGCAGACGGGCAACGCCGAGGAGTTCGCGGCCGGGGCCGCCGCGCGGCTGGCGCGGGTGGGCCGGGCCGCCGAGGTGCTGCCCATGGACGAGGCGGCGCCTGCGGGGCTCGCCGGGGACACTGATGTCCTCCTCGTCACCAGCACGTTCGGCGACGGCGACGCGCCCGACAACGGCTCCGCCTTCTGGCAGGCGCTGTCCGCGCCGGACGCGCCCCGGCTGGAGGGGACCCGCTACGCGGTGCTGGCGCTCGGCGACTCCAGTTACGACGACTTCTGCGGCCACGGGCGTCGGCTGGACGAACGGCTCGACACCCTCGGCGCCACCCGGCTCGTACCGCGCGCCGACTGCGAACCGGACTTCGAGGAGAGCGCCGGGCACTGGCTCGGCCAAGTGGTCACCGCCCTGGCCACGCACGGCGTCGAGCCGGTCCCGCCGCCTGAGGCCACTGTCCACGCGCCCGCGACCCCCGAGCGGGCCGCCTACACCAAGAACTCCCCCTTCGTCACCCTCCTCGTGGGCAACCGGCTGCTGAGCCTGCCGGGTTCGGGCAAGGAGGTACGGCAGTTCGCCTTCGACACCCGGGACGGGGAACTCGCCTACGAGGCCGGGGACGCGCTCGGCGTCTGGCCGGCGAACGGCGCCCACCTGGTCGCCGAATGGCTCGCGCTCACCGGACTCGGCCCGGATGAGCCGGTGGACCTCGGCGATCCGTCCCCCGTGCCCCTCGAAGAGGCGCTGCGCACCCGGCTGGACATCTCGCGGATCGGCGCCGGTCTGCTCAGGTTCGTGACCGAGCGGACCGGCAGCCATGACCTCAAGCGGCTGCTGCGCCCGGACAACAAGGACACGCTGGCCCGGTGGAGCTGGGGGCGCCAGGCCGCCGATGTACTCGCCGAGTTCCCCGTACGGGCCTCGGCGGCGGAGTGGGCCGGGGTGCTGGGACGACTGACGCCCCGGCTGTACTCCATCTCGTCCAGCCCGCTCGCCCACCCCGGGGAGGTGCGGCTCACCGTCTCCGTCGTCCGCTACACGGGCGAGGCGGGCCGCCACCGTACGGGGGTGTGCTCGGCCTATCTCGCCGACCACGCGGACGACGGGCCGGTGCAGGTGTTCGTCCAGCGCTCCCCGCATTTCCGGCCGCCGGCCGATCCCGCGGCCCCGCTGATCATGGTCGGTCCGGGCACGGGGGTGGCTCCCTTCATCGGCTTCCTGGAGGACCGTCAGGCCCGGGGTCACTCCGGCCCCAACTGGCTCTTCTTCGGTGAACAGCGCCGGGCCACCGACTTCTACCACCGCGAGGAACTGGAGGCGTACCGGGCGGGCGGCCAGTTGGACCGGCTCGACCTCGCCTTCTCCCGCGACCAGCGCAACAAGGTGTACGTCCAGGACCGGATGCGTGAGCACGGGCCCCGGCTGTGGCAGTGGCTCCGCGACGGCGCCCACTTCGCCGTGTGCGGCGACGCGGGGCGGATGGCCAAGGACGTGGACGAGGCCCTCAAGGAGATCGTGGCCACCCATGGCGGCATGGCACGCGATGAGGCCGCCGCGTATGTCCGCCGGATGGCCACGGAGAAGCGGTATGTGCGGGACGTCTACTGACAGCCGCGCGGGACACCTACTGAAGGCCGTGCGGGACACCTACTGAAGGCCGTGCGGGATATCTACAGACGGCCGGCTCCCGAGGACCCGCCGGAGGAGACCTGTCCCGAGCGAGGCGCCCTTCGGCCAGGCAGACGCCCCAGCGGAGCACGCCCCCTTCGGCCGACGGGAGGCCCCAGCGGGGCACGCCCCCAGCGAAGGCACTTCGCAGCCAAGGCACCTCGTGGCCCAGGCGACCGCCGCCCGAGGAAACGCCCCGCAGGAGCACACCCCCGTGCGAAGGCACCCCCGTAGGGAAGGCGTGCCCCGCAGCCGAGGCGACCGCCGCCCAAGGAGGCCACCCCGGAGGGGCACACCGCCGGGGCCGCTCACGGGCCATCGCATCGGGCCGCCGCCCGCGCCGGGCGCTCCCCGGCACCCGGCTGCCGGGGCACCCGCCCGCTGGCCCGCCGCCGCGCCCAGGCCGGCCATCTCCCCTCGCCACACCGCGCCCGCGCGGGCTGTCTCTCGTCACCCCGTCCCGCCCGTCGTCCGGGCCGCCCCGGTCCTCCCGGCCGTCCCCGTCCTGCGGGCCGCCCCAGCCACACCCCGGCCAGCACCAGGACCAGCCCGCACACCTGCTGGGCCGTCAGGGCCTCCCCGGCGACCGCCGTGCCGAGCAGGACGCCGGTCACGGGGTTGAGCAGGCCGATCAGGCCGACCGTACCGGCGGGCAGATGGCGCAGCCCGGTGAACCAGGCGACGAAGGCCAGCGCGGTGGCGACGAGGGCGACATAGGCGAAGGCGAGGAGCGTGGACGCCGGGAGCGCGGGGGGTGCGCCCTCGACGGCCGCCGCCACCGGGAGGAGCAGGATTCCACCGGCCGTGAGCTGCCAGGCGGTCGCGGCGAGCACATCCGCCCCGTCCTTCCACCGGGTGGCCAGGAGGTGGCCGAAGGACGACACCAGGACGGCGGCCACCGAGGCGGCGACGCCGGGCAGGCTCAGGCCGTCCTGCCCGGTGAGCAGCATGAGCGCGACCCCGCCGAGCCCGATCGCGGCGCCGAGCAGATGGGCGGCGCGGGGCCGTTGGGAGACCAGGGGCCAGGCGACGAGCATCATCGTCAGCGGGGAGACCGCCATGACCGTCGAGGCCACGCTGGTCGGAAGGAGCTGCGAGGCGACGTACACGAGGACGAAGAAGACGCTCATGTTGAGCAGTCCCAGCACCGCCGAACGCCACCACCACGCCCCGCGCGGGCGCTGCCGGGCCACGGCCAGCAGCACCAGACCGGCGGGCAGCGCGCGCAGGGCGGCCCCGTACAGCGGGCGGTCCGCCGGGAGGAACTCATGGGTGACGTAGTAGTTGGCGCCCCAGGCCACCGGGGCGACGGCGGTCAGGGCCACCCAGCGCATATTGCCTTCCATGGAAGGTAATGTAGCGCCATAATAGTTTCCCGGGAAGCTAATATGGGGCTCATGGACAGGAGCAGTCAGGAAGTGGCCGGTGCCGGGGCCGGGGGGCATGGACCGGTACCCGACCATGTGGCCCGCATCCAGGCCGAGTGGGGCCGTGAGCGGCCCTATGTCGATGTGGGCCCGCAGGGGGTGATCGGGCGGCTGCACCGGCTGGCCGGCCGGCTCACCGAGGAGCTGACGCTGGTGTACGGCCGTCATGGGCTCGGCGAGGGCGAGTTCGACGTGCTGTGCGCCCTGCGCCGCGCCGGGGAGCCGTACGAGCGGGCACCGGGCGAGCTGGCCGCGTACACCATGGTGACCACGGGGGCGATGACCAAGCGGATCGACCGGCTGGAGCGGGCCGGGCTCGTCACCCGGCGGCGCGCGGCCGACGATCAGCGCGGCCGGATCGTCGCCCTCACCCGCCCCGGCCGCGAGCTGATCGACCGGGCGTTCACGGACCACATGCGCAACGAACGGCGGCTGCTGGACCGGCTCACCCCCGCCGAGGCCGCGACCCTCGAAGCGCTGCTCACGAACTGGCTGGCCCGCCTGGAGGATCCAGAGCCCCCGGCGGACGCCCGACCCGCGTCCGGGCCCACAGCGGCAGGATGAACCAGCACAGGACGAACCACACCACCACGGGTACGACCAGCCAGCCCGCCAGCGTGTTGTGCAGGACGACCCGCAGGATCAGCAGCAGCGCCGAGGTCATGGTGCCCAGCAGCAGGACGAGCCCGATCACCGTCAGCCGGGACGCCCACTGCACGGTCTGCGGCTTCACCTTGCGGCCGGTGAGCATCCGGTGCAGCGCCGCAGGCCCGATCAGGGCCCCGGTCGCCGCGGCACCCAGGAACACGGTGGCGAGGTAGATGCCCTGGTCCGCGTCGGAGAGATCGGCGAAGCGCGGCTGGAACACCACCGCGAGCAGGAAACCGAACAGGATCTGCACGCCCGTCTGGGTCACCCGCACCTCCTGGAGGAGGTCGGCCCACTGCCGGTCCGCCCGCTCCTCCTCGCTCTCCGCGCGCCCTCGCCGGGCACCGTCACCGTCCGGTGTCACCCTCACCGCCCTCCTCTCATCTCCCGTCCGGATTCCGGCCGTCCGGATTCCGGCCCTCCGGGTTCCGGACCGTCCGGTTCCGGGCCGTCCGGTTCCGGCCGATCGGGTTCCAGCCGTTCGGGTTCCTTCCCCTCCCGCTCCCGCCGCTGCGGCGAGCCGCTCTCACCGCACCTCGGATACTCGCGAAGCCGATGATCAAAACTGGGAACAGCCCTGGAGTCCGATTTCGCGGACATTCCCGGACCCGCGATCACGCAGACACCGAGAGACATATCGTACGAATATCGGCCCAGTCGCGCTCTCCGGGCGCCGCACCCCGCCCCGGCCGCTCCCCCGGGCCCTCGGCGGCACCCGACCGATCGGCCCGCGCGATCAGCCTTGATCAGAAATCGGCATTGGACGTGGCCCGGACCAGTCCTGCATGCTCAAGGGCATGTTCGGGCCTATGACTGCGACGGAATTCGGCCGGGGTGCCGCCGATGCGGTTCGCCCTGGACGCAGCGATCTCCTGATGCCCCGTCTGACGCAGTGCCGCGTCGTGGACTTCGGCAAGGTCAAGTCGACCAGCTGTCGCTGACCCCCTCCGCCTGACCCGTACCCCTCGCACCACCGCTCTCGCGGTGAGCGCGGGTGCGCAGGCCGGACCGCGGGCCGCCCGCCCGCGCCCTTCGACACGGTCTCCCCACTTCTCCCCACGGTCGGCGCCCGGCCGGGGTCCCGCACGGATCCTCGCCCCGCGCCCGAGGTGAGCCGTGTCGTCGTCCCCCGTTCCGCTCACCCCACGTGCCCGGAGCGTCACCCGACACCAAGGACACGCCCATGCCTCTGGCCCCCGCACCGGCTCTCCTCGCCCAGGCGAGGGCGTCATGAGTCCCGCCACCGACGTCGCCACCGGTTCGGTGAGCGGATCCGTCACCGGTTCCGCATCCCCTCCGGCCGCCGAGAGCGGACTGCCCCGTCCTGACCTCGGCCGTCTGCACGAGGTGACCGCGGCGCTCGCGGCGCGGGCGCCCGAGTACGACCGCACCGGCGCCTTCCCCCACGAATCCCTCCAACTGGTCCATGACGCGGGGCTGCTGACCGCGGGAGTGGATCCCCGGTACGGCGGTCCCGGCGGGTCCTTCACCGACATCACCCGGATCCTGCTGGCGCTGGGCCGCGGGGATCCATCGGTCGCGCTGATCGCCGGGATGACCATCGTCCCGCATCTGCTGCACCCCCGTAGTCCCTGGCCCGAGGAGCTGTACCGGCGGGTGCTGGCGGAGTCCGCGCTGCGGCCGACGCTGCTCAACCACGCGCGGGCGGAGCCGGAGATGGGCTCGTCCACCCGGGGCCCGCTGCCCGCGACCACGGCCCGCCGGACCGCCGACGGCTGGTCGCTGACCGGCCACAAACGGTATGTCACCGGCTCCGAGGGGCTCAGCTACTTCCTGGTCTGGGCCGCGACGGACGAGCCCGAGCCGCGCGTCGGCAACTTCATCGTCCCGGCCGGGACGCCCGGCATCGAGATCCTCCCCACCTGGCACCAGCTCGGCATGCGCGCCACCGGCAGCAACGAGGTGGTGTTCACGGACGTAGAGATCCCCGCGGACCATGTGCACGAACTGGCCCCGCCCGGCGCCGCTCCCGCCCCGGGTGTCCTGCCCGGCAGTGTGACGCTGCTGCTGTCGTCCGCCCTCTACCTCGGGGTCGCGCGGGCCGCCCAGAGCGCCGTGCACACCTACGCCCATGAGCGGGTGCCCGCCGCGCTGGGCCATTCGCTCGCCGGCACCGGACGGTACAAGAGAGGGGCCGGCGAGATAGAGACCCTGCTCTCCAGCGCCGAGCAGCTGATCTTCGGGGTCGCCGGGCAGGTGGACCGGGGCGAACCCGTCCGCGGTGTCGACGCTCTGGCGTCGAAGGTCATCGTCGTACGGCATGTCACCAGTGCCGTGGAGACCGGGCTCCGGCTGCTCGGGAACCCCGGGCTGGCCCGGGAGAACCCGCTGGAGCGGCACTTCCGTGACATCCAGTCGGCCGGGGTGCACGCGCCCGGCGAGGACGCCGTCCTGCCGCTGGTCGGCGCCACGGCCCTCGCGGCGGAGGCACCCGATGCCTGAACCTCTCCCACCCCTTCCCCCTCCCGTTCCCCCTCCCTCACCCAGCAGCACTCACGCCCGGAGAACCACCATGCGCACGCCCCTGTCAGCCCGGTCGGCCCCGCCGGCCAGATCGTCCCGGCCGGCCGGATCCGCCCGCCCGGCCCGTACATCCCGTATGTCCCTGGCCCGCCTCGCCCGTCCGCTCGCGGCGGCGCTGGCCGGGTTCCTCCTGCTCACCGCCTGCTCGTCGGGGGGCGGGAACACGGGTGACTCCGGCTCGGACACGCCCGTCCAGGGCGGCACGCTCACCACCGCCGTCGACACCGAACCGGTCTCCTGGGACGTGCACGCCAGCACCCAGGACGTCACCGCCGAGATCCAGCGGCAGGTGGTCGACTCCCTGGTCGCGCAGGACGCCGACGGAGAGTTCCACCCCTGGCTGGCCACCACCTGGGAAGTGGCGGACGACTACAAGAGCTACACCTTCGAACTGCGCACCGATGTGACGTTCAGCGACGGCACCGCCTTCGACGCCGCCGCGGTGAAGGCCAACTTCGACCACATCGTGGCCGACTCCACCAAGTCGCTGTACGCGGTGAGCCTGCTCGGCCCCTACACCGGCACCGAGATCGTCGACACGCACACCGCGAAGGTGACCTTCTCCCAGCCGTTCGCCCCGTTCCTCCAGGCCGCCAGCACGCCCTACCTGGGCTTCTACTCCCCCGAGACGCTCAAGACCGACGCGGCCAAGCTCGCCTCGGGCGGGCCCACCAACGTGGGCAGCGGGCCGTTCCTGTTCACCAGCTACACCAAGGGCCAGTCCGCGGTGCTGACCCGCAACCCGGACTACGACTGGGCGCCCGAAACGGCCACCCACACCGGGCCCGCCCATCTCGACAAGCTGGAGTTCCGCTTCCTGCCCACCGCCTCGGTGCGCTCCGGCGCGCTGACGAGCGGTCAGGTGGACGTGGCGAAGGCCGTGCCGCCGCAGAACGTCGCCGCGGTCGAGGCCAACTCCGCGCTCTCCCTCCTGTCCCGCGCGGCCCCCGGCGGCAACTACAACCTGTGGCTCAACGGCTCGCTGGCCCCGTTCGACGACCAGCGGGTGCGCGAGGCCGTACAGCGCGGGATCAACATCGACCAGAACGTCGAGACGGTCACCTTCGGCCAGTACCCGCGCGCCTGGAGCCCGATCAGCCCCACCACCCCGAACTACGACAAGACCCTTGAGGGCAGCTGGCCCTACGACGCGAAGCTGGCCGGGCAGCTGCTGGACGAGGCGGGCTGGACCGCGCGGGACGCGGACGGCTACCGCACCAAGGACGGCGAGCGGCTGACCATCGAATGGCCGGTGCTGTCGATCCAGGCCACCCGCGAGGGCCGTGACGTCCTCGGCCAGGCCGCCCAGGAGGACCTGAAGAAGATCGGCATCGAGGTCCAGCGGCCCAGCCTGGACCTGGGCACGTACAACACGCAGGTGTACGGCGGCAAGGCGCACATCGTGGACATGAGCTGGCCCCGGTTCAGCCCGGACGTGCTGTGGCTGTTCCTCAACTCGGGCAGCGCGCCCGCCGAGGGCGGCATCAACGCCACCTTCGTCAAGGACGACCAGCTGGACGCCTGGACGGACGAGGGCCGGGCCACGCTGGACGAGAAGGTCCACGCCGACGTCTATCCCAAGGTGCAGCAGCGGGCCATCGACCTCGCGCTGGTCGTCCCGATGTACAGCCAGGTCTCCCAGGTCGGGACGTCCACCGCCGTCAAGGGTCTGACGTTCAGCGCCAGCAACTGGCTGACGTACTACGACGCCTGGCTGGACGGCAAGTGAAGCCGGCCACGGCGGCGGGGCCTGCCCGCGCGGTTCTCACCCGGCTGGGATCGGCCCTCGCGGTGATGGTGGGGGCGGCGACCCTCGCCTTCCTCGCCCTGCGGATGATCCCCGGCGACCCGGTGTCGGTGCTGCTGGGGCCGTCCAACGCGGGCTCCCCGGAGGTACGGGCGGAGATCCGCCGCGAGTACGGCTTCGACCTGCCCGTGGCCGAGCAGTACGTGCGTTATCTGGGACGGCTGGTCCAGGGCGACCTCGGCGAGTCGTACCAGCTCCAGCGGCCGGTGTGGGAGCTGATCGGGGATCAGCTGGTGCCGACCGTGCAACTGGCGCTGGCCGCGCTGGTGCTGGCCGTCGTCCTCGCGGTGCTGTCCGCGGTGGCGACGGCCGGGCGGCGGCCCGCGCTGCGGGCGGTGGCCTCGGTGTGGGAGCTGATCGCGGCATCCACCCCGTCCTACTGGGTCGGGATCGTGCTGCTGACCGTGCTGTCGTTCCAGTTCCCGGTGTTCCCGGTGGCCGGTGCCGACGGGTTCGCGGCGCTGGTGCTGCCCGCCGTGACGCTGGCGCTGCCGCTGACCGGGGTGCTGGCCCAGGTGCTGCGCGAGGGCCTGGAGGCGGCGCTGGCCCAGCCGTTCGTGGTCACCGCCCGCTCCCGGGGGGTGGGTCAGTCGGCGGTACGGGTGCGGCACGCGCTGCGGCACGCGGCCGTACCGCTGCTGACCCTCGCGGGCTGGCTCACCGGTTCGCTGATCGGCGGCGCGGTGCTGGTGGAGACGGTGTTCGGGCGGCCCGGTATCGGCTCGCTGGTGCTCCAGGCGGTGACCGCCAAGGACATGCCGGTGGTGATCGGTGTGGTGCTGCTGTCGGCCTTCGTCTTCGTCGTGATCTCCACCGTGGTGGAGCTGCTGTATCCCGTCATCGACCCGCGGCTCCGGAGTTCCTGATCCATGACCAGTACCCTCCTCCCCGATCTCGGCCCCGGCCCGGCGCCCCCCCGGTGCCCCCCCGCCCCGCGGCGCGGGGGCGGGCCCCCCGGCAGTGTGCGGCGAGCGGGCGCGCGGCGGCTGCTC
>NZ_JBHYUG010000080.1:0-37808 GCF_042749375.1 Streptomyces sp. NPDC059477
GTGGTCGCCTTCACGACGGTACGGCGACCGCCGCCGGACTGCACCCGGCCGGAGTGCCTGACCCACGGGAGTATCACGGCTCCGCCGCTGGAGCCGGGGGTGAAGTCCTCGGGGCGGCTGGGGGAGGAGTAGGCCGGGGGAGGGGTAGGGCTGGGGAGGGGTAGGGCTGGGGTAGTGCCCCCCCGCGTCCCGTGGTCCGCGGGTGACCGGGCCCGTGCGGCTCAGCCCGTGCAGCTCAAGGGGGAGACGGATGCGCGGGATGTACGAGACTGGACCCCATGACGATTCACGAGAACCTCCTCGGGGGACCGCCCCCGACCCATCTCCCCGACGACCCCGAGCCGCGCGAGCTGCTCGCGGGCGGGTCCCCGGCCGCCGAGGTCGCCGCGAAGTACCCCACCTCCTCGCTCGCCTGGGCCGTCCTCGCCGACGACGCCTACGAGCGGCGCAGCACGGTGGAGTCGTACGCCTACGCGCGTACCGGCTACCACCGCGGTCTTGACTCGCTGCGCCGCAGCGGCTGGAAGGGCCATGGGCCGGTGCCGTGGGAGCACGAGCCGAACCGTGGCTTCCTGCGCGCCCTGCACGCCCTCGCGCGGGCCGCGCAGGCGATCGGGGAGCAGGAGGAGTACGAGCGCTGCACGCAGTTCCTGAAGGACTCCTCGCCGACGGCGGCGCAGACCCTGGGGTGACCTCGGGGGGATCTCGGGGTGACCCCTTGGGTTGCCCTGGGGTGACGGGGGGCAGGGTGCGCTGAGGTACCCCGGGTGATCCGGGGTACCTCAGCGTGTTCCGCGTACTTTGTGTGCCCCGGGTACGGCACGGACGCCGGGCGCGGATGCCGGTACGCCGTGCGATGTACCCGGGGTACGCCTTGCGAGCAGGGCGGGGCGGTGCGCAGGATGCGGGTGGGGACCGGGGCCCCCGTGCCGGCATCGGCAGGGGCGGACCGCTACCCGGAGTACATATCAGGAGACAGCGATGTCCCACGAGGCTCACGAGCCCGCGGCTCCGCATCTCGACTTCCGGGGTACCACCCCGTACGAGGACTACGTCAAGGCGGACGTACTCACCCACCTCCAGCACACCCTCTCCGACGATCCCGGAGAGATGGTCTTCCTGGTCACGACCCAGGTCATGGAGCTGTGGTTCACGGTCGTCGTCCATGAGTGGGAGACCGCGGCGGCGGCGCTGCGCGCGGACGACGTGCCGACGGCGATCGACGCGCTGAAGCGTTCCGCGCGGGAGCTGGAGGCGCTGAACGCCTCCTGGAAGCCGCTCGGCCAGCTCACCCCGCGGCAGTTCAACTCCTATCGCGGCGCCCTCGGCGACGGTTCCGGTTTCCAGTCGGCGATGTACCGGCGGATGGAGTTCCTGCTCGGCGAGAAGTCGTCGTCCATGCTGGTCCCGCACCGCGGCGCGCCCCGCGTCCACGCGGAACTGGAGAAGGCGCTGCACGAGCCGAGCCTGTACGACGAGGTCGTACGGCTGCTGGCCCGCCGGGGGTACGGGGTACCGGAGGCGGTACTGACACGGGACGTGTCGCTGCGGTACGAGGCGGATGACGCCGTCGAGCGGGTGTGGGCGGAGATCTACGGCGACGGGGTGCGGCAGGACTCCGGCCTCGCGCGGCTGGGCGAGGCCCTGACCGACGTGGCCGAACTGGTGTGGCGATGGCGCAACGACCATCTGGTGGCGACCCGGCGCGCGATGGGCGCGAAGGCCGGTACGGGTGGTTCGGCGGGTGTGGCCTGGCTGGAGAAGCGGGCCCGGAAGAACGTGTTTCCCGAGCTGTGGACGGCGCGGTCCTATGTCTGACGCGACTCTCGGGGCGGCGACTCGGAAGGCGGCGGGCCTCAAGGCGGCAGCCCAGGAGGCATCGGCCCTCAAGGCGGAGAAGGCCCGGAAGCTGGATGCCGAGGACCCGCTGGCCGCGGTGCGGTCGTCGTTCGTCCTGGACGACACGGTGTATCTGGACGGCAACTCCCTGGGCGCGCTGCCCGCGCATGTGCCCGCGCGCATGGCGGACGTCATCGAGCGCCAGTGGGGTGAGCTGCGCATCCGCTCCTGGGAGGAGAGCGGCTGGTGGACCGCGCCGGAGCGCATCGGCGACCGGATCGCCCCGCTGGTGGGCGCGGCGCCGGGCCAGATCGTGGTCGGTGACTCGACCAGCGTGAACGTCTTCAAGGCGCTGGTGGGCGCCGTACGTATCGCGGGGGACGGCCGGGACGAGATCCTGGTGGACGCCGGCACCTTCCCCACGGACGGCTACATCGCGCAGTCCGCCGCCCGGCTTACGGGTCGTACGGTACGGGCGGTGGAGCCGGACGAGGTGCCGGGCGCGCTGAGCGGACGTACGGCGGCGGTCCTGCTGAACCACGTCGACTACCGCACCGGCCGGCTGTACGACCTCCCGGCCCTGACCTCCGCGATCCGTGCGGCGGGCGCCCTGGCGGTGTGGGACCTGTGCCACAGCGCGGGCGCGTTGCCCGTGGGGCTGGACGAGCACGGGGTGGACCTGGCGGTCGGCTGCACGTACAAGTACCTGAACGGGGGCCCGGGTTCACCGGCGTACCTGTATGTGAGCCGGGACCGGCAGGACGCCTTCGACTCCCCGCTCCCCGGCTGGAACTCCCATGTGGAGCCGTTCGGCATGCGCGGCGTCTATGAACCGGCGGCGGGCGCGGTCCGGGGCCGGGTCGGCACGCCCGACATCCTCTCGATGCTGGCACTGGAGGCGGCGCTGGAGGTGTGGGACGGCGTCTCGATGACGGACGTACGCGCGAAGTCCCTGGCTCTGACGGACTACTTCCTGGAGTGCGTGGACGCGTACGTGCCCGAGGGACGGGCCGAGTGCATCACCCCGTACGACCACGGGCGGCGGGGCAGCCAGGTGGCGCTGCGCTGCGCGGACGCGGGGGCGGTGATGCGGGCCCTCGCCGACCGGGGGATCGTCGGCGACTTCCGCGAGCCCGATGTCCTGCGCTTCGGCTTCACGCCCCTGTATGTGGGGTTCGCGGATGTGGAGCGGGCGGCGGGGGGTTTGGGGGAGGTTCTCGGGGAGGACCTCGGGGAGGACCTCCCCGAGGGTCTTAGGGGGTAGCTGGTCGGCTGAGTCGATCGGCACCTGGCGCCCGGCGGCGGGCCTCTGTTCGGGGGCTCGCTGTCGGGCGCGGGTGGTGCCCGGGTGGTGCGGGTGGTGCGGGTGGTGCCGGTGATGTAGGCGGTGCGGATGACCCGGTGGGGCGGGTGGATACCGCCCGTACACCTCCGTACCGGAACAAGAGAACCGTTTGGCCCTCACCCAGCGTGATATCCGCGTGTCCCCGCACGTCACCGGCCTGATACCGTCCCGGCCAACGGCCGAATCCCCACCTGGTCCGCCAATTCCATTTCGCCGCTGAGAGGTTGGAGCATGCCGGACGACGTCGCCGTAGCAAGGGCCGCCGCAGAAGCCGCCGAGGAGGAGTCCGCCTTCTCGCACCCGCCCGTCGCTCCGGACGCCACCGCCGCGTACGGCGACCACCCCGACCAGGTGATCGACTTCTACGCCCCGCACCTCGACGAGCCCGCGGATCCCGGGCCTCCGGCGCCGCTCGCGCCCCTGGTCATCGTCGTGCACGGCGGGGCCTGGCGGGCGGCCTACGACCGCCGCCACATCACTCCGTTCGCCGGTTTCCTGGCGCGCAGGGGCTTCGCGGTGGCCAACGTCGAGTATCGGCGGGGCGCCTTGGACCTCCCGGGCGCGCCGGGCGGCCAGGACGCCCCCGACTCCGGTGCGCCGGCGGGCCGTTGGCCGGACACCTTCGATGACATGGCCGCCGCGCTCGACGCCCTCCCCGCCCTCGTACGGGAGGTACTCCCGCAGGCGGACCCCCGCCGTATGGTGATCACCGGCCACTCCGCGGGCGGCCATCTCGCGCTCTGGGCGGCGGCGCGGCACCTCCTGCCCGCCGACTCGCCCTGGCGCACCGCCCGGCCCGCCCCGCTGCGGGGGGTCGTCGCCCTCGCCCCGATCGCCGATTTCGCGGTCGCGGAGAAGCTGGACGTGTGTGGGGGAGCGGCCGTCCAACTTCTGGGCGGCCAGGACGAGTTCGCGGGCCGTCAGCCGTACGCCGATCCCGCCCAGCTGCTCCCCACGGGCATCGCGACGACCGTCGTCCAGGGCCGGCGGGACACGGTGGTGCCGCAGGCGGTCGCCGAGTCGTACACGGAGGCGGCGGCGAAGGCGGGCGAGGTGGTGGGACTGACGCTGCTGGAGGATGTGGGCCACTATCCGCTGATCGATCCTGCGGCGGACGCGTGCGCGGTGGTGGTGGAGGAGATCGCGCAGCTTGCGTGGTGAGATCCGCTAGGACGGTAGACGGTAGAAGGCACGGAGGCCCAGCGGGTCAGTGAGTCATACCCGTAGTACCTGAGAGTGACCTTCCGGAACGGCTCTCTGGCGGGACGCGGACGACGAGCCGAGATCCGTAACTTTCCCATGAGAACGGCCCGATGGACGGGCCGAGGGGGAGGGGCGGGACATGCGGGAGTGGGCGGGGCCGGGGGCGAGTGGACGGCGGCGGGGCGTCGGCGTCGCTGTCATGACGGGTGGAGGACGGGCGGGCGTCGGCGGCGCCGACCCGACGCGTGGAGCCGCTCCCGGCTTCTCACGCTGGTTCCGGACGCTCCTCGCCACGCTCATCATGGCCGCGCTGGTCGTCCCTCTCGCCGCCGCCACCCGCCCCCGTGTCCCCGCGCCACTCCCCGCCGACCCGGGCCGCGTCACGGCGGCCACGCTGGACGCGGTGTACGCGGCGAACCGCGCCAACGCCGCCCAGGCCGCAGGTATGGCCGAGGAGCACGGCGACGCCCGCCGGGCGGCGGTGGAGCGTGCGATGGCCGACGACCCTGGCCGCCTGCTGCTCGCCTTCGACGGCCGGGGCCAGGGGCGGGTCACGGAGGTCTTCGGCGACCTGGCGCGGGCCGACCGCGTCGCCGTCCTGATACCCGGCTCCGACACCACCCTCGACACATACCCGCGCTTGCGCACGGCCGCCCGGTCCCTGCACCGGCAGCTCACCGAGCGGGCCCCGGCGGACACGCACACGGCGGTCGTCGCCTGGCTCGGCTACGAGACGCCGGGCACGGTCGGTACGACGGTGATGACCACGTCCCGCGCGGAGGAAGCGGCGCCGGACCTGCGGGAGTTCATCGCCGGTCTGTACGGGATCGGCGGCCAGGACACCCGTATCGCCCTCCTCTGCCACTCCTACGGTTCGGTGGTGTGCGCCCGCGCGGCCCCCGGTCTCGACGTCGACGACATCGCCTTCACCGGCAGTCCGGGAACGGGCGTGGAGACGGTGTCGGACCTGGGCACCTCCGCCCGCGTCTGGGCGGGACGCGGGGCGGACGACTGGGTCGCGCAGGTGCCGCACCTCCGGGCGGACCTGTTCGGCACGACCGTCGGCTTCGGCACCGACCCGATGTCCCCGGCGTACGGCGCCCGCCGTTTCTCCGCCGGGGACGGCGGACACAGCGACTACTTCACTCCGGGCTCGGAGTCGCTGGCCAACCTGGCCCGGATCGTGCTCGGTGAGACGGGGGAGGTGAGCCATGACTGAGGCGAGGCGAGGAACGCGCTCCGGATGGCACGCCCTCGGCCACTGGGCCGCCCGGATGGACGCGGCCACACCCGCGCACCGGGACCGTGCGGTGGACGCCCTGCGCGCCTTCGCGATCCTCGGTGTGGTGCTGGGCCACTGGCTGGTGACGGCGCTGGTCGCCGACGGCGACACCCTGCGGGCCGCGAGCCCGCTGGACCCGATGCCGTGGCTGGCCCCGGCCTCCTGGCTGTTCCAGACACTGGCGGTGTTCTTCCTGGTGGGAGGGCATGTGGCGACCCGCAGTCATGCGTCGGCGCGGGCGCGCGGCGTGGGTTACCGCCCCTGGCTGACCGCCCGGTTGTCCCGCCTCTTCGGGCCGGTGGCCGCCGTCCTCACCCTGTGGACGGTGACAACGGCCGCGCTGCTGCTGTCGTCGGCCGACCTCACGACCGTCCACACCCTGGTCAAACTGGCCCTGTCCCCCCTGTGGTTCCTGCTGGTCTTCGCCGTACTGACGGCGGCGACCCCGCTGCTGACCAGGGTCAGCCCGCTGTGGCCGCTGGCGCTCGTGCTGCACGTGGATCTGGTCCGCTTCGGCCTGGGCGGCCCCGACTGGCTCGGCTGGCTGAATCTGGCGGCCGGCTGGCTGGTGCCGTACACGCTGGGCGCGGCCTGGACGCGGGGCGAGCTGGAGCGTCCCCGCGCGGGTTGGATCCTGCTGACCGGCGGGGCGGTGGCGACGGCCGGGCTGGTGGCCTGGGCGGGGTATCCGGCCTCGATGGTCGGGGTGCCGGGCGCCGAGGTCTCCAACCTCGACCCGTCGACGCTGGCGGCGGTCACCTTCGGGCTGGCCCAGTGCGGTCTCGCCCTGCTGCTGCGCGGGCCGCTGCGCCGGGGGATGCGTCGCCCGGTGGCGTGGGCGGCGGTGGCGCTGGTCAATCTCTCGGCCATGACGGTCTTCCTCTGGCACCAGACGGCCATGATGGCGACCACGGCGACGGGTCTGCTGGCCGGCCGGCTGCCCGGCCTGCACACCCGCCCCGACGACCTGGCCTGGGTCGCCTGGCGCCTGGCCTGGCTCCCGGCCTTCGCCCTGGCACTGGGCGTGTGCTGGGCGGCGTTCCGCTCCTGGGAGCATGCCGCCTCCGTGAGCCGGAAGGGCCGCAGATCGCGGGTGGTACGGACACGGCAGGTGCCGGGAGCCAGGCTGTCCGAAGAGATGGTTGCAGCGGGCGCTACGGGGGCGCGACGGGGGAGGGAGACCGATGTCTAGGGTGAGCGGTGTGAAGGGTGGCGAGGGGGAGCGGGGCGAGCGCGTCGCGGAGGCGCGCCACGACCGGCTCGGGTCGCCCGACCGGCTCGGGGCGGATACGCGACTCGGGGCGGGTGCGCCGCTCGGGGCGGACGCGCGGCTGGATCCGCGTCGCGCGGTGGGTTGGTTGCGGGGCGTGGTGACCGAACTGCGGGACCTGTCGCACGACCCGATGCCGCCGTCCCTGTGGCTGCGCTGGCTGCCGCATGGCCTGGTCGTGCTGGCGGCGATCGTCGTCCTGCTGGCCAACATGGACCAGTTGCTCGATGGCTATCACCTGAGCGTCGAGTTCGCCGTGCTGTGCGGGCTGGCGCAGAGCGCGGCCGTGGTGCTGGCACCGTGGCTGCCCATGCCGACCTGGTGGCTGTCGCTGGCGGCGTTCGTGGCGACCGCACTGGGCGCGCGCGAGGAACTGTTCGGCGATTCGCCCCTGGTCGGCAACCCAGGGCCCGGGGGCTCACCCGGACCGGGCGTGCCGGACCAACTGCCCGTCGATCCGTCGCTGGCCAACGCACCCTGGCCGTGGGGCCCAGCCGCGATGGGCGGACACGCTTTGGTGCTGTTCCTGCTGGCTCTGCGGGTGCGGACGCCGGTCTCGACGGCGGCTGTCGGGGTGACGGCGCTGGTCACCTGGATCATCCAGGGAGTGCTGGGCGGCACCCAGTACACGTCGACCGGCACCGTGGCGGTGGCGCTGTTCACAGGCGTCACCCTTCTCGGGGCGGCACTGCGGGGCCGCCGGGTGGCGCGGGTGGAACTGGTGGAACAGGCGGGCATCACGGCGGAGGAGCGGGCCCGGCGCACCCTCTTGGAGGAGCGCAGCCGGATCGCGCGCGAGCTGCACGACGTGGTGGCGCACCACATGTCGGTGATCTCCATACAGGCGCAGGTGGCCCCGCATCTGGTGGAGAACCCGTCGGACGAGCTGAGGGAGAACCTCGACGGCATCCGCCAGAACGCCCTGGAAGCGCTCACCGAACTCCGCCGCGTTCTGGGCGTGCTGCGCTCCGAGGACCCCGACGACGCGGCGGGCCTGGGCGCCGGGGTCGCGCCGGACGCCCCGCAGCCGACGCTGGACCGCCTGGACGACCTGATCGACAACACCCGGGCGGCGGGCCTCACCATCACCACGGACATCGTGGGCGAACCGGCCCGCCCGTACCCGCCGGGGATGGAACTCTCGGCGTACCGCATCGTCCAGGAGGCGCTCAGCAACGCGCTGCGGCACGCGCCGGGCTCGGACGTGCGCGTGGAGATCACCCACTTCCCCGAGGGCCTGTATTTGGGCGTGATCAATTCCCGTCCGAGTCACCCGGTGCAGCCGTCGCCGGGCGCGGGCCACGGTCTGCTCGGGATGCGGGAGCGGGCCACGATGCTCGGCGGCCAGCTCACCGCGACCAGAACCCTGCAAGGCGGCTACTCCGTCTCGGCGTTCCTCCCCAGAGAGAGCACGTCCCTCGCGCCCCCCGACGAGACAGGCACTCCCCTCCGGATCCACTTCCCCAAGGACTTCCCATGACGAGCGGCACGATCCGCGTACTGATCGCCGACGACCAGCAGATGGTCCGGCAGGGCTTCACCGTGCTGCTCAACACGCAGTCCGACATCGAGGTGATCGGCCAGGCGGTGAACGGCCTGGAAGCGGTGGAGAAGGCGGCCGAACTGTCCCCGGACGTGGTCCTGATGGACATCCGCATGCCCGAACTGGGCGGCATCGAGGCGACCCGCCGGGTCACGACCGCCATGCCCGTGACGAAGGTCCTGGTCCTGACCACCTTCGACCTGGACGAGTATGTCTACGAGGCCCTGCGCGCGGGCGCCTCCGGCTTCCTCCTCAAGGACGCTTCGGCCGACCAACTGGCCGAAGCGGTACGCGTGGTGGCCGCCGGGGACGCGCTGCTGGCCCCCGGCATCACCCGCCGGCTGATCGCCGAGTTCTCCCGCCTGGGCACCACCGCCCCGGTCCCCCTGAAACAGCGCGTGGCCGCCCTGACGGACCGCGAGACGGAGGTCCTGTCCCTGATCGCGAAGGGCCTGTCCAACGCGGAGATCGCGGAACACCTGGTGGTGGCCGAGCAGACGGTCAAGACCCACGTGGGCCGCATCCTCGTCAAACTGGGCCTGCGGGACCGTACTCAGGCGGCGGTGTTCGCGTACGAGTCGGGGGTGGTACGCCCGCAGGGTTACTGAGGGCCACCGAGGGCCACCGAGGGCCACTGAGGGCACGGAGGCCGACGGCACGCTGCGACAGCACGCGATAGCAATCGGCGAAATCCGGTCACAGCGCGTCTGCGGCTTGTCACTGCCGCCGGTTATGGTTGCGAGTGCGGTCACGGTTGGTCCGCATCACGGGGAGGCTGTTGTGCTGCCGGAAGGGTTCGGGGGTGCGTGGGGCGCGGGACTGCTGGCCGGGCCTTTCGGGGTGCTGGGGAGCGCGGTGGGTGACATCGTCACCGAGTTCACGTCGTTCACGGAGTTCAAGAGACGCGTGGACGAGCTGATCCGCGACCTGAAGGAGTCCCCGGCGGGCCCGGGACAGGTGGGCGAGGAGCCCCTGAGCAGAGTTCAGTTCGGCGGCGGCGACGGCCAATGGGCGGAGGCGACGGGCCTGTTCAGCTCGTACGAGACGGTCATCGGCGAGCTGGAGAGCCTCTCCCGGCTCCTCTCGGGCTCGATCGAGGGCATGGGCATCGCCGTACAGGCGTCGCACAAGGGCTACGAGAACCTGGACCTGGACGTCCGCGACCGTATGGCGGCGATCAGCGCGGAGACGACGGAGCACTACGGCGGCACGTACGACCCGCAGCGCCCAGGCCCGCGGACCACGGACACAGGTACGGAATCGGACACCGCGCAACCGGAGGCCGAGGACGACGCGGGAGGCACGATCTGATGGCCAACGGGGGCGCTGGGGACGGCGGTACGCCGTTCGAGTCGATGAGCCACGAACAGATGCTGGCCTGGCTGGACCAGGCGAACGCCGGCACGGTCCAGGCGGCGGCGGACCGTCTGATCGCGGTCGCGAACGAGATCCACAAGATCGCGGAAGAGCTGAAGGTGCGCCCGCAGTGGGTCGAGTGGAAGGGCGAGGGCGCGGACGCCTTCCGCACCTGGGCGGGTGACCTGGCCAACGCGACGCTCCGCCTGGGCGACTTCAGCGAGGAGTCCGCGAGCTGGCTCAGCCGCGCCTCCACCGCCATCGCCCAGGCCCAGATCGCCATCCCCCGTGACATGCCGTCGGCCGAGGCCAACCTCGCCGCCGCCACCGAGGCCCGCAACGACCCCGACGCCCGCACCATCTCCACGGAGGCGGCGATCGACCTCGCGGCCCTGCGCGCCGACCGCGAACGGGTCCGCCAGGACGCGGCGGCGGAGATGCGGAAGCTGGCCCAGACGTATCAGGTGTCGGCGACCCAGCTGAATGGCTTGGAGAGGCCCCGCTTTCCGCCTCCGCCGGAGGCGTTCGTTCCGGGGGATCCGGAGAACCGCTACGCCATGGAGTCGATCGCTCGTCCTGGGGGAGGTGAGCAGATGGCGTCGGATCCGGGAGGCACGGTCTATCCGGCGACGTATGGGGGCGCGGACGGGACGACCGAGTCAGGATCGCCCTCATCCTCGCGGCCGGTGTCGGCGTCGGTGCCCCCGGACCATGTCCGATCGCCCGCCCCCGACCCGGTGGAGACCCAGGTGGAGGTCAACGCGGTCGAGACCATGCCGGACGGGAACCGGACGTCTCCCGGTTCGACAGCCACTCCACCCGGCCCCTCCCGTGCCGAGGGCGGTGGACCTTTGCTGACCGGCCCGGTCCCACCAGCGTTCGGCGGCAAGAGAACCCCGGACCGTGCGACGGGGCCGGTGCGCGCGGTGGGGACGGGGCGGACACCGCCGCTGCCCGGCGGCGGTCCTGTCG
Organism: Streptomyces sp. NPDC059477; assembly: GCF_042749375.1. Classification (NCBI taxonomy): domain Bacteria; kingdom Bacillati; phylum Actinomycetota; class Actinomycetes; order Kitasatosporales; family Streptomycetaceae; genus Streptomyces; species Streptomyces sp. NPDC059477. Next base: position 10,811 of record NZ_JBHYUG010000080.1, read on the forward strand.
CCTCGGCGACCGGGCGTACTACCGGTGTGACCGGGCGGACCACCGGTGTGCCGGGAGGCGGCAGCCAAGGCATTGTCGGCGGCAGGCCCACCACACCGGCCGAGGGGCGCACCTCGGGCATTCCCCGGGGTGTGGTGGTCGGTGGTGAGACCCAAGGCTCCCGTGGAGCGGCGGGGCCTGGCGGTGCCCCCGCCGGGCAGCCGCTCGGACGGCCGACCGGCCCGCAGGCTCCGGCTACCAGCGGCCGTGCGCCCCTGCCCGCCAGCGGGGCCCTGCCCCGGAACGGCGTCGTGGGAGGCAGCCCGCAGCAGCAGCCGGGCCGCTCCGATGGACGCTCACCCGGAACATCCGGTTCGGGCATCAGCGGCTCGACGAATGCAGCAAGGGGCGGCATCGCTGGAGGCATCCCCTCCGACACCCGTACGGGCAGTGGCGGCCGAGGCGCCACCATGCCGCAGAACCGAACGACCCGGTCCCGGAGGGACAACAGGCACGGGGAGCGCCGCAGCGCGACCGAGGACGAGGAGACCAGGAGGCCGAACGACGGACGTCGTATCGTGCCGCCGGTCATCGACTGACAGCAGAAAGGCGAAGAGACTCACATGCTCATCAGCGGTACGCGGCGCCGGCATCGCCTGGCCGCGGCATCGACGGCGCTCGGCGTATTGCTGGTGGGCGCGGCCGGAACTCCCGCCTACGCGGAGTCGACGCGAGAACAGCAGTGGTTTCTCGACGCCATGCAGGCAGAGGACATGTGGCAGACCAGCACGGGCGAGGGCGTCACGGTGGCGGTCATCGACTCGGGAGTCGATCCGGACAATCCCGACCTGGAGGGCCGTGTGCTGCCCGGCGAGGATTTCGCGCCGGACGAGCCGGGGGACGAGCACACGGACTACAACGGGCATGGCACCGGCATGGCCGGTCTGATCGCCGGAACCGGTGCCTGGGGAGGGGGCAAGGGCGCCTTCGGACTGGCTCCGGGCGCCAAGATCCTTCCCATCCGGGTGCCGCCGGGGGAATCGGCGGCCAACAAGGCCGCCCAGGTGGAGCGGTTCAACGAGATCACCCCGAAGGCGATTCGCTACGCGGCCGACGAGGGCGCCCAGATCATCAACATCTCCCTCGGTGTCACTGCGGGGTCACCACAACTCACGGAGGCGGTGCGGTACGCGCTGGCGAAGGGCTCGCTGATCTTCGCGTCGGTCGGGAACAGCGGCGACGAGGGCAATCTGCCCGAGTACCCCGGCGCCACCCCCGGCGTGGTGGGGGTCGGGGCAGTGGGCAAGGATCTCCGCCGTACCGACGAATCCCAGCACGGCCCGCAGGTGGACATCGCGGCCCCCGGCGAGGAAATGGTGCACACCTGCGGGAACGAGACCGGTCTCTGCACATCCCACGGCACCAGCGACGCCACCGCCCTGGCCTCCGCCAGTGCCGCCCTCATCTGGTCCGAGCACCCCGACTGGACCAATAACCAGGTCCTGAGAGTCATGCTCAACACCATCGGCGCCCCCACCGACGGCGCCGAACGCAACGACTCCATCGGTTACGGCATCGTCCGCCCCCGGATCGCCCTGGAGGCCCCCGGCAACCCGGGCCCGGCGGACGAGTACCCCCTCCCGGACCTGAGCGCGGCGGAGCCCCCCGCCTCCCCAGAAGCCACGTCCCCCGGCGACCCGCAGGACGACACCCCCGCGGACCAGCAGTCCCCCGCGGCGACGGCCACGCCCTCCGACGACGGCAACACCCCCCTCTGGCTCGCCCTGGGCGCAGGCGCCGCCGTCCTGGCCGCAGCCGCCCTCACCCTGGTCGTACGCAGCCGTCGGCAGCCCGCGACCCCCGTACCCCCACCCCCCGCTCCCGGCCAATTCGGCTACCCCACCACGGCGTACCCGCCACCCCCGAACGCCCAGAGCGCCCCGAGCGACCGCTACCCGCCTAGTACCTGAGAGGGACCCGCGATGACCCCTCTCACTGGTGACGACGGCGACACGGGTGGACGCATACCGTTTTGGGTGTGACGGAGACGACCCAGATGGCTCCGACCTCGCCGGGCGGTGAGGGCGGGGCGTACGAGCGCAGCCCGGAGTTCCGGATGGCCATGGATGCCCTTCGGGGCCTCCGGCAGGATTTGATGCACGACGCGTTCGTGTATCGGCCGCTGGCCAGGATGAGTATGGAGGGGCCGTTCACGCGGCGGCTGCGGGGCCGGCTGCGGGAGTATGTCGCCTATACGCCGCATGCGGTGGTGGCCGGGCTGGGGATGATCGCGTTCCTGGCCGGCTGGTTCAGCGGCTCTCACGATCCCGTGCCGCTGCTGACCGGGCTGCTCTGCCTGATCCCCGTGCTCGCCACGCTGGTGCGGCCGGTCGGTGCCTTCTGGATATCCATGGCGGTCACCCCGATCGCCGGGATGTTCACCGGCGAGTGGGACGACTGGCCCTGGTCGGGCGGGACCTTCACCAGCCACCTGGCCGTGCTCACGATCGTCGGGATACGGACCCGGCCGCGCACCGCCGCCTGGATGTGGCTGCTGACCGCCGGGTACGGCCTGTTCGCCGCGACCGCTCTCGGCTCGGGTGCCGGCGGCGGCACCGTCGGACCGATGCTGATGGTCTCCGCGCTGGTCCTGCTCGTCGTCTCGGTCGGGCACATACGCCGCGAGGCCAGACAGGTGGTCCGCCAGGCCAAGCAGGAGGTCACGGCGCAGCAGACGGTGACCGAGCACGAGCGCTCCAAGCGCACGCTGCTGGAGGAGCGCACCACCATCGCCCGCGAGCTGCACGACGTCGTGGCGCACCACATGTCGGTGGTCGCGATCCAGGCCGAGGCGGCGCCCTACCGGGTGGAGAATCCGCCGCCCGAGCTGGAGCGCGCCTTCGTCACCATCCGGGAGAACGCCGTCGCCGCGCTGACGGAGCTGCGCCGCGTCCTCGGCGTGGTGAGAGCCGAGGACTACGAGGCCCCCGACGCCCCCCAGCCCACCCTCGCCGACCTGGACCGGCTGCTGGACAACGTCCGTGACGCCGGCCTGGGTGTGGAGAAGACGGTCACCGGCGCGGTGCGGGAGCTGCCGCAGGGCGTGGAGCTGTCGGCGTACCGGATAGTGCAGGAGGCGCTGAGCAATACGCTGCGGCACGCGCCGGGCGCGGCGGCGCGGGTCGAGGTGGGTTATGTGCTCGGCGGGCTGGGGCTGCGCATAGTCAACGACCCGCCGCCCAACCCGTCCCTGATCAAGCCCTCGCCGGGCGCGGGGCACGGCATCACCGGGATGCGCGAGCGGGTCTCCATGCTGAGCGGCGAGATGACGGCGGGGGCGATGGATGAGGGAGGGTACGAGGTGGCGGTGTTCCTGCCGGTGGCCCGGGTGGGCGAGGGGGGTGACGCATGACGATCCGCGTACTGATCGTGGACGACCAGATGATGGTGCGCGAGGGCTTCTCGGTCCTGCTGAACGCGATGCCGGACATCGAGGTGGTCGGCGAGGCCGTCAACGGCCGCGAGGCGGTCGAGCGGGTGCGCGAGCTGGCGCCGGACGTGGTGCTGATGGACATCCGGATGCCCGAGCTGAACGGCATCGAGGCCACCCGGGAGATCGTCGCCGCGGACGACGGCGCCAAGGTGCTGGTGCTGACCACCTTCGACCTGGACGAGTACGTGTACCAGGCGCTGCGGGCGGGAGCCTCCGGCTTCCTGCTCAAGGACGCCTCGGCGCGGCAGCTCGCCGACGGGGTGCGGGTGGTGGCCGGCGGGGAGGCGCTGCTGGCGCCGTCGGTCACCCGGCGGCTGATCACGGAGTTCTCGAAGCTGGCCGACGCCCCGCGGCTGTTGTCCTCCGCGCAGGCGGCGTACGGCGATCTGACCGAGCGGGAGACGGAGGTGCTGGTGCTGATCGCGCAGGGGCTGTCCAACTCGGAGATAGCGGAGCGGCTGGTTGTCGCCGAGTCGACCATCAAGACGCATGTCAGCCGGGTCCTGGTGAAGCTGGGGCTGAGAGACCGCACCCAGGCCGCGGTGTTCGCGTACGAGGCCCGACTGGTCACGCCGAGCTGAGCGCGGGACCACCGGGCGAGGGGAGGAGGAACGAGGGGGAGGAGGGAAGGCGAGGGAAGAGGAGGCAAGGGGAGGGGAACGGTCTGGTCAGGGGGTGGATCGTCGGGCTAGCGTCCGTTCATGGCAATAGGTGAGATTTCGCAGGTGTTCGCCCCCTGGGATCCGGCCTTTCTGGCGGACCCGTATCCCGCGTACGCGGAGCTTCGGGCGCGGGGGCGGGTGATCCGGTACGAGCCCAGTGATCAGTGGCTGGTGCCGCATCACGCGGATGTGTCGGCGCTGCTGCGGGACCGGCGGCTGGGGCGGACGTATCAGCACCGGTTCTCGCACGAGGACTTCGGGCGGACGGCGCCGCCGGCGCAGCAGGAGCCGTTCCACACGCTGAACGACCACGGGATGCTCGACCTGGAGCCGCCGGACCACACCCGGATCAGGAGGCTGGTGTCGAAGGCGTTCACGCCGCGGACGGTGGAGCGGCTGAAGCCCTATGTGGAGCGGCTGGCGGGTGAGCTGGTCGACGGTCTGGTGCGACGGGGCGGAGGTGATCTGCTGGCGGAGGTGGCGGAGCCGTTGCCGGTGGCGGTGATCGCGGAGATGCTCGGGATCCCGGAGGGGGAGCGGGCGCCGCTGCGGCCCTGGTCGGCGGACATCTGCGGGATGTATGAGCTGAAGCCGGCGCCGGAGACGGCGGAGCGGGCGGTGCGGGCGTCGGTGGAGTTCTCGGAGTATCTGCGGGAACTGATCGCCGAGCGGCGCAAGGCGCCGGGGGAGGATCTGATCTCCGGGCTGATCGAGGCGCATGACGAGGGGGACCGGCTCACCGAGCAGGAGATGATCTCCACGGCGGTGCTGCTGCTCAACGCCGGGCACGAGGCGACGGTGAACGCGACGGTCAATGGGTGGTGGGCGCTGTTCCGCAACCCGGACCAGTTGGCGGCGTTGCGGGCGGATCACTCGCTGGTGCCGTCGGCGGTGGAGGAGCTGATGCGGTACGACACACCACTCCAGTTGTTCGAGCGGTGGGTGCTGGACGACATCGAGATCGACGGCCAGGTGATCCCGCGGGGTTCGGAACTGGCGCTGCTCTTCGGCTCCGCCAACCACGACCCGGCCGTCTTCCACGCACCCGGCCGGCTCGACCTCACCCGCGCCGACAATCCGCACATCTCCTTCAGCGCCGGCATCCACTACTGCATCGGCGCCCCCCTGGCCCGAATCGAACTGGCCGCCTCCATGACCGCCCTCCTGGAGAAGGCCCCGACCCTGCGCCTCGCGGCGGACCCGCAGCGCAAGCCGAACTTCGTGATCAGAGGGCTGGAGGGGCTGAGCGTGGAAGTGGGGTGACCCCCCGATGCGCTACGCGCGGGCCGGGGAGGGAACCCCCGGAGGTTTCCGGGGGTTCCGGGGGCTCCGGGGGTCCCAGGGGTCCCAGGGGTTTTGGGGATCTACGGGGCTCCGGGACTCTGTGGCTCCGTGGCGGCTCGGGGGATCCGGGGCTCTGGAGGATTCCGTCAGCCGCTGGTCAGGTCGCGGTGGCGTAGGGAGGCCAGGCCCGCTGTGGTGAGGAGGGCGGTGAGGGTGAGGAGGATCAGGACCGGGGGCCAGTTCATGGTGGCGCCGGGGAGCTTGGGGAGGTGGCCGAAGGGGGAGAGGTCGAGGACGATCTGGGGGGCGTCGAGGGCGGGGCCCACCCAGCCGATCAGCAGGACCGCGCCGGCCACGGCCCAGGCGGACGGGGCCAGACGGGGTGAGAGGCCGTGGAGCAGGACGGCCAGGGAGCCGATCAGCCAGATCGCCGGGAGCTGGAGGAGACAGGCGGCCAGCAGGGGGCCCAGGTCCTGGCCGTAGCCGACGGCGAAGCCGAGGGCGGCGATCAGCATGATCAGGGCCGAGCCCGCGTAGGCGATCAGCAGATGGCCGCCGGCCCAGCGCAGTCGGCCGACCGCGTTCGCGAGGATCGGTTCCGCCCGGCCGGAGGTCTCCTCGCCGTGCAGCCGCAGGACGGAGGCGACGATGTACAGCGCGGCGATCAGGCCGAGCATGCTGACCATCGAGGCGAGGAAGGCATCGGTGACACCGCTCTGGCCGCCCATCCGTTCGATGATCTGGCGGGCGCTCTCGTTGTCGCCGAGCAGATCGACCACACCGTCGGTGAGACCGCCGTAGACGACACCCGCGAGGAAGAAGCCGATGCTCCAGCCGAGGACCGTGCCGCGTTGCAGACGCCAGGCCAGGGCGCCCGCCGTCGCCAGGCGGCCGGACGGCGGGCCGGGGCGGGTCGGCAGGAAGCTCATGCCGACATCGCGGCGGCCGGTGAGTTCGTAGGCCACCGCAGCCTGGATCGCCACGGCGGCGGCGAGGAGGAGCAGGACCCACCAGCGTTCGTTCGCGTACGGGCGCAGGTTCTCCAGCCAGCCGAGGGGGGACAGCCAGGTCAGGATCGAGGAGCCGTCGGTGCTCGCCGAGTCGCCCGCCGCGCGGAGCACGAACGCCGCGCCCAGCACGGCGGCGGTCAGCCCCCGGGCCAGCCGTGCGCTCTCGGTGAGCTGGGCCATGATCGCCGCCATCGTCGCGAAGACCATGCCGACCCCGGCGACGCCCAGGCCGAACGCCAGGGCGCCCGCGATGCCCTGTCCGGCCAGTCCCGCCACGATCAGCAGGGCAAGGACGCCATTGGCGACCCCGGCGGTCAGCAGGGCCGCCGTCAGGGAGGCCCGCCGGCCCACCATCCCGGACGCGACCAGTTCCTGCCGCCCGCTCTCCTCCTCGTCGCGGGTGTGCCGTACGACGACGAGCAGGGCCGTCACCCCGGCCAGCGCGGCGGCGTAGACACCGACGCGCCAGACGGTCAGCGCGCCGATGGAGTCGCCGAAGACCGGGCCGATCAGGGCCCGCAGGGAGGCGTTGGTGTCCATCTGGTGGATCAGATCGGCGCGCTCGGCGGAGGTGCCGTACATCGACGTGATGGTGTTCGGCATGGTCAGCACCATCAGGGCGTTGACCGCGATCCAGACCGGGATCATCACGCGGTCCCGGCGCAGCGCGAAGCGCAGCAGGGTGCCGGTGCCGGCCAGCTGACGGGTACGGCCGGTACGGCCGGTACGGGCGGTACGGGCGGTACGGGCGGTACGGGCGATGTAGGCGGGGGGATCGGTGGGCGTGGTGGGGGTGGTGGGATCGGTGGGGCCGGTCGGGTGCGACGGGTTCTTCGGGCTTGTCGTGGTCATCGGGACGGCACCTCGTCACGGCCGGGGCCGGATCCGATGGGGTCGGTGTCGGCCGCGTTGTCGGTGTCGGCCTGGTAGTGCCGTAGGAACAGTTCTTCCAGGGTGGGCGGTGACGAGGTCAGGGACCGTACGCCGGTCTCGCTGAGGCGGCGGAGTACGGCGTCCAGTTTGTCGGAGTCGACCTGGAGGCGGACGCGGCTGCCCTGGATGTCCAGGTGGTGCACGCCCGGGAGCTGGGCGAGGCCGGCGGGCGGGGCGGCGAGTTCGGCGCTGACACTGGTGCGGGTCAGATGGCGCAGCTCGGCCAGCGAACCGGTCTCCACGGTCCGGCCCTTGCGGATGATGCTGACCCGGTCGCACAGCTCCTCCACCTCGCTGAGGATGTGCGAGGAGAGCAGGACGGTCCGGCCGCGTTCGCGTTCCTCGGTGACACAGCGCTGGAAGACCTCCTCCATCAGGGGGTCCAGGCCCGAGGTCGGTTCGTCCAGGATCAGCAGATCGACATCGGAGGCGAAGGCGGCGACCAGGGCGACCTTCTGCCGGTTGCCCTTCGAATACGTCCGGCCCTTTTTCGTCGGGTCCAGCTCGAAGCGTTCGATCAGGTCGGCGCGGCGGGCCGTGTCGAGGCCGCCGCGCAGTCTGCCGTAGAGGTCGATGACCTCGCCGCCCGAGAGATTGCGCCACAGCGTCACGTCCCCGGGGACGTACGCGATCCGGCGGTGGACCTCCACCGCGTCGGCCCAGGGGTCGCGGCCGAGCACCTGCGCGGCGCCGGAGTCGGCGCGCAGCAGGCCCAGCAGGACCCGGATGGCGGTGGACTTGCCGGCCCCGTTGGGGCCCAGGAAGCCGTGCACCTCACCGGATTCGACCTCCAGGTCGAGGCCGTCGAGCGCGTGCGTCCGGCCGAACGACTTGTGCAGCCCGGAGACGCTGATTGCCTTGGTCATGATTCTGAACGTACGCTCACTTCACAAATTTGTGAAGTTAAGGAAACGTATGAATCGCGGATACACTCAGGGGAGGCGTGCGAGCAGGGGAGATGATCGGACGATGGCGGAGACGCGGGACACGGGGAAGAGAGACGGGGATCCGGGCCGGGGCGGGGATGCGGGCGGGGCGGAGCGGGATGAGCGGGATCCGGAGACCGTGTCGAGGTTCGTCGAGGCGTTCGCGGCGCAGCTCGTCGACGCCGGGATGCAGCGCATGCCCGCGCGGGTCTTCGCCGCGCTGCTCGCGTCCGACGCCGGGGCCATGACCTCGGCCGAACTCGGCGCCCAGCTGCGGGTCAGCCCCGCCGCGGTGTCCGGCGCGGTGCGCTATCTCTCCCAGGTCCACATGGTCTCGCGGGAGCGCGAACCCGGGTCGCGGCGGGAGCGGTACCGGGTGCACAGCGACCAGTGGTACGAGGCGCTGACCAGCCGTGATGCCGTGCTCAAGCGCTGGGAGGGCACCCTGCGCGAGGGCGTCGACAGCCTCGGCGCGGACAGCCCCGGCGGTCAGCGGATCGCCGAGACGCTGGCCTTCTTCGAGTACCTCCAGGGGGAGATCGGGAAGCTGATGGACCGGTGGCGGGAGCATCGGATGGAGCAGTTCGGGCGCTGACGTCCAGGGGAAGCGCCCAGGGTGACCAAGGGCAGCGCCCATGAAGTCCACGGGAAGCGCCCACGCGGCCCACGCCATGCTCGCCGCACCCGAACTGCCGGGCCGTCGGGCCGTCGTACGCCCCGCCCTCGGACCGGCATGCTCCGCGCCGGCACCCCCGCCGCCGCGCGCAGTTCCTCCCACCAGCCCGCCCCGCCGGGCGACGGCACCTGGACCTCCCGGTATTCGGTCCGCTCCGGCCGCCGCACCTCCACACGCGCCCGCCCCGGCCGCCCCACCTCCACACGCGCCCGCCTCGCCAGCACCAGCGCGTTCAGGTACGTCTCGAAGGCCGCCGGGTCGATCCGGTACTCGTCGCACTTCACCGGCCCGACCCCCGACGCCACCCCCAGCGGCGCCTCCCACAGCCGCACATGCCGTACGAACAGCTCGGCGGCCCCGCTGGACGGGTTCCACAGCGTCTCGCGCCCCAGCACGAAGTCCTGGCTCATCGCTCCCCGCCCTCTCGCCCGCTCGCAGCGTAGGTGGCCCTGCCCGTCCGAGCACCGCGTTTTCGCCCACGCCCGGCCCCGCGCCGCAGCCTCCGGCCCCGCGCCGCAGCCTCCGGCCCTGCGCCGCATCCCCGGCCCAGCCCCCGCCCCGCACCCCCGACCATGGCCATGACCCGCTCCCCGCGCCTCGGCGCCCGGACCCCGCTCCCCGCGCTCCGGCGCCTGGCGGCGACTGCCCGACCGGGGCCGCGCCCCGCGCCCACGCCCTCACCGCGCCCCGCGCCCTCACCGCGCCCCGCGCCCTCGCCGCGCCCCGTGCCCCTCGCCGCGCCCACGCCCTCACCGCGCCCGCCACCTCACCGCATCCCCCGCCACCCCGCCCCACCCCCTACCCCGCCCCACCCCCTACCCCGGCAACACCAACCCCAGCGCCCCCTCCCAAACCGTCCACGTCCGCCTCCGTACCGGACCGGACACCGCCGCGTCGGCGCGGTAGCGGAAGTCGGGGCCCGAGATGGTGATCCGGCGGCCCGCCGCCCGCAGCGGGGTCGCCTCCGCGCCCACCGACAGGGGTCGCACCTCCACCGCCGCCTCGCCCGAGCCCTCCGGCGTCACCGACACCGCCTCCACCGGCTGCTCCAGATCGACCAGCGTGTCCCCGTCCACCTCCACCCGCAGCCGCGCGGCCACCACACCCCCGCCCCCCGCGCCCCGGGCCAGCCAGGACAGTCCCGCCCCGCCCCCCGGCCAGGACGACTCCTCCGACCCCGCCGAACGGGACGCCCGAGGCGGCACCAGCCCCCGTACCAGCGAATGGCACGACCGCAGCCAAGCCCCCCGCAGCCCGGCCGGGGCAAGATCCCCCGCCCCCGCCCCGAATCCGGACCCCGCCCCAAAACCGGACCCGGACCCGGACCGGAACCCAGCCCCAGCCCCACTCCCGGCTCCGGCCCCATAGCCCGACCCCCGCCCCGCCCCACCCCCCGGTTCCGCCTGCGCCCCCGCCTCCGCGTCCACCCCCGTCACCGGCGGAATACTGAGCGCCCCCAGCACCACCCCGTCACTGTCGTCCACCAGCAGATCCAGTCGGCGTTCCGTGCCGTCGAGCACCGCGCGGGCCGCCGCCACCGCGCCCCTCGGTACGCCGAGCGCGTGCGCCACGCCCAGCAGGGTGCCCACCGGCACCACCGACAGCGCGCAGCCGGCCAGCTCCCGCTGCCGGTGCAGCAGGGCCACCGCACGGGCCAGCGCGCGGTCGTCGCCGATCACCACCGGCCGCCGCGACCCGCGCCGCTGAAGCGCGCGGGCGAATTCCTCGGGCCCGTCCGGCAGACACACCTTGGTCGACGCACCCGCGCTGAGCACGTCTTTCGCGATCCGTACGGACTCTCCGTCGGTTCGCCGGGCGACCGGATCGATGACCACCAGCAGCTGATCGGAAGTCGCGAAAGTCGCCACCTCGGCCATGCCTCGCTTCCTCGGGTAGCATCTTTGTGCAAGAGCCCCTTGCGCTATTGCGCCAGGGGCTTCGTCTATTCCGGGGCATCCGGTCCGACGGGTTGCGGCCGATGAGGGTCGCCGGGGTACGAGGCACACGCGTGCCACGTACGCCCCTGACCTTGGACATGCCCCGCCCGGAAGGGGTGTACGCGCGTGCCCGCACTTGTGCTGCTCGGTGCTCAGTGGGGTGACGAGGGCAAGGGGAAGGCCACCGACCTGCTCGGTGGATCGGTCGACTACGTGGTCCGCTACCAGGGCGGCAACAACGCCGGCCACACGGTGGTCGTGGGCGACCAGAAATACGCCCTTCACCTTCTCCCCTCCGGAATCCTGTCCCCAGGCTGTACGCCGGTCATCGGCAACGGCGTCGTCGTGGACCCGTCGGTCCTGTTCTCCGAGCTGAACGGTCTGAACGAGCGGGGCATCGACACGTCCAAGCTCCTGATCAGCGGTAACGCGCACATCATCACCCCGTACAACGTCACCGTCGACAAGGTGACGGAACGCTTCCTCGGAAAGCGGAAGATCGGGACGACCGGGCGCGGCATCGGACCGACCTACGCCGACAAGATCAACCGGGTCGGCATCCGGGTCCAGGACCTCTACGACGAGTCGATCCTCACCCAGAAGGTGGAGGCGGCGCTCGACGCGAAGAACCAGATGCTGACCAAGCTCTACAACCGGCGGGCCATCGCCATAGAGCAGGTCGTGGAGGAGCTGCTCGGCTACGCTGACAAGCTCGCGCCCTACGTCGCCGACACCGTCCTGGTCCTCAACCAGGCCCTGGAGGCCGACAAGGTGGTCCTCTTCGAGGGCGGCCAGGGCACCCTGCTGGACATCGACCACGGTACGTATCCGTTCGTCACGTCCAGCAACCCCACCGCGGGCGGCGCCTGCACCGGCACCGGCGTCGGTCCGACGAAGATCAGCCGGGTTATCGGCATCCTCAAGGCGTACACCACCCGCGTCGGCGCCGGTCCCTTCCCGACCGAGCTGTTCGACGCGGACGGCGAGGCGCTGCGCCGGATCGGCCGCGAGCGCGGTGTGACCACGGGCCGGGACCGCCGCTGCGGCTGGTTCGACGCCGTGATCGCCCGGTACGCGACCCGCGTCAACGGCCTCACGGACTTCTTCCTCACCAAGCTCGACGTGCTCACCGGCTGGGAGCAGATCCCGGTCTGTGTGGCGTACGAGATCGACGGCCGCCGGGTCGAGGACCTCCCGTACTCGCAGAGCGACTTCCACCACGCGAAGCCGGTCTACGAGAACCTGCCGGGCTGGTCCGAGGACATCACCGGCGCGAAGTCCTTCTCCGACCTGCCGAAGAACGCCCAGGCGTACGTGAAGGCGCTGGAGGAGATGTCCGGCGCGCCCATCTCCGCCATCGGGGTCGGGCCGGGCCGGGACGAGACGATCGAGATCAACTCGTTCCTGTAGGAGTTCCGGCAGGTTCCGGCAGGGTCCGGCAGGCTTCGGCAGGGTCCAGCAGGGTCCAGCAGGACAGGAACGGCAGAGGCGCGGGGCCCCACCCCCGTGGACGCCCCGCACCTCTGCCTTCCCCCTCACCCCCCGGGCCCTCCCCCCCGCTACTCCGTCCGCAGTGCCCTCCCCGCGTCCGTGCGCGCCGCCCACCCCGCCGGGGCCAGCGCCCCCGCGACCGCGATCACCGGGCCGCCCAGCGCGAGCAGCACCAGGACCGGCGTGGAGAGCACGGTGAGGAAGGACTCGGGCAGGTCCATCCCCACGGCGTCGCCCATCAGCGGCGTCACGAAGCGGTGCAGGGCGACGCCGAGCGGCACCCCCACCACCCCCGCGGCGAGCCCGACGGCGGCGACGGACGTGAGGACCATGCCGACGGTCTGCCGGGGTGTCATGCCGAGCGCCTTGAAGACGCCCAGGTCATGGATGCGGTCGCGGGTGTCCAGGACGACCGTGTTGAGCACCCCGAGGCCCGCGACGGCGACCAGCAGCAGGGTGAGCGTCGCGATCAGCGCGTCCATGGCCACGATCACGCTGGAGGAGCCGTCCCCGGCCGGGTGGGCGAAGGCGCCGGTGCCGTCGAGGGCGCCGGTCAGGGTGGAGAGATACGCGGCGGCGGAGACGCCGGGCTCGGGCTCGACGTAGAAGCGGCTGGGGCCGGTGTCCAGGTCGAGGGGGGTGAGGGTGGCGGCGGGGGTCAGTACGGTCATGCCGTCGTTCTCGGTGAAGAACGCCTCGCCCGTGATCTCGACGGTGGTGCGGCGCCCGTCCTCGGAGAGGGTCACCGTGTCCCCGACGCCGACGCCGGCCGCCCGCAGGAACCGTTCGGTGACCACCGCCTCGCCGGGTGCCTCGAACCACCTCCCCGAGACGAGCCGCGGGGCGCCCCAGCGGGCGTCGCCGGTGTATCCCGTCACGGTCGTCCGGCCGGTCACGCCGGACGCGGAGACCTCGGCGCCGACCGTGCGGTAGTGGCGGCGGGTGTCCGGCTGGGCGTCCAGGACGGCGGCGACCTCGTCCGGGTCGGCCTCCGCGGCGGACTGCTGACCGGGCGCGGGCATGGCCTCGGCGCCCGGCGGGCCGCCCACCGGGCCGGTGTCCACCACGACCGGCGCCGCCGAGTCCAGCAGCCGGTGCGACTGCACCGCGCCCAGCGACAGCGCGAGCCCGGTCGCGAAGGTCACGGTGAGGGCGGCCAGGGCGACGGCGGCGGCCGTCGTCGCCGTGCGGGCCGGACGCGCGAACGGCTGCGCCAGCCCCAGGCCGACCGCGCGCGGCACCGGCAGCCGCCCGGTCAGCCGCCGGGCCGGCCGCCCGCGCCCGCCGCCGGGCGTGCGCCCCACCGTGATCGCCGTCGCGCTGCGCCGCCCTCCGGCCCGCAGCGCGGGCACCAGCGCGGCCACGGCGACCAGCGCGAGCGCGAGGCCGGGCGCGGCCAGGTACACCCACCAGGGCAGCGCGGCCGTCGCCCCGCCGTAGGCGTCCTCGACGGTGCCCAGCACCGGGCCCGCCAGCAGTTGCCCCAGCACCGTCCCGAGCGCGCAGCCGAGCGCCGCCGGGAGCAGGGCCTGGGCGACGTACGCCCGCACCACCTGGGCCGGGGTGAAGCCGAGCGCCTTGAGGATGCCGATCCGGCGCCGGGCGGAGCCCACCGCCCCGCTGACCACGATCCCGATGATCAGCACCGACATGGCCAGCCCCAGCACCCCGAACGCGGCCACGAACGGCACGAAGGCGAGGGTGTTCGCCAGCCGCTCCTCCTGGACGGCCAGGTAGGAGCGCGTCCCGCTCAACGTCCCCTCGGGCACGGCGTCCGCGATCACCTTCCGCGCGGCGGTCACCTCCGCCTCCGTACCGGCGTCGTGGAAGCGGTAGAGCATCTGGTACGTCGCCTCCGCGCCCTCCGCGCCCTCCGCGCCCTCCGGTGCCAGGGCGGTGGCCTGCGCCGGGGTCACCCAGGCGTCGGCGGTGCCGGTGACCGAGCGGGCCACGCCGACCACGGTCAGGGCGGGGGTGCCCGGCAGATCGGGGAAGTCCACCTCGGTGCCGGGCCGCAGCACGCCGTCCCCGTCGGCCACCACGATCTCGCCGGGCTCGTCGGCCCACTCGCCCTCGACCAGCTCCAGCCGGTCCACCGGACCCTGTGCGTCCGCCCGCCCGGCGACGGCCAGCGCCGGCAGGGTCACCCCCGCCGGGACCATGTCCGACGCCGAGACCGTGCGCGGCCGGGCCTCGACGGTCCGGAAGGGACCGGCCGCCGCGCTCACGCCGGAGGCGCGGGCGGTGGCGGCCAGTTCGGAGGCGGTCACCTCGCCGCTGAACTGCGCCGACAGCTGGGCCCCCCGCTGCTCGGCCATCGCCTGCGTGAAGGGCGCCCGCGACGCGGCGAGCACCCCGATCGCCACCACGGACGCGGTGACGGCGACCAGCGTGGTCAGCACCATCACCACCGTCTGCACCCGGCGCCGCCCGACCCCGGCCCGCACCACCCTGCCCAGCGCGCTCACGGCGACACCGCCGCCGTGCCCCGCGCCTGCCGCACATCGCGTACGACGCGCCCGTCCACCAGTTCGATCGTGCGCGTCGCGCAGGACTTGGCCAGCCCCAGATCATGCGTGACCAGCACGATCGTCTGCCCGTCGGCGTTGAGTGTGGCCAGCAGGTCCCGTACGTCCTCCCCGGACGCGGTGTCCAGCGCGCCCGTCGGCTCGTCGGCCAGCAGCAGCGCCGGACGGTTCATCAGGGCGCGGGCCACGGCGACCCGCTGGCGTTCCCCGCCGGACAGCCGGCCCGGGTAGGTGCCCGCGTGCCGCTCGATGCCCAGGTGGGCCAGCAGTCCGGCGGCCCGGCGCCGGGCCTCGGCGCGCGGCAGGCCCGCGAGCTGGGCGGGCAGCAGGACATTGTCGGCGACCGTCAGATCGTCCAGGAGATTGAAGAACTGGAAGATCAGGCCGATCCGGGACCGCCGGTAGCGCGCCGAGGCGGCCTCGCCCAGCCGGTCGACCCGCAGCCCGTCGACGGTGACACTGCCGCCGGTCGGCCGGTCGAGACCCGCGATCAGATGGAGCAGCGTCGACTTCCCGCTCCCCGACGGCCCGAGCACGGCCAGCGCCTCCCCGGCCCGCACGGTCAGATCGATCCCGTCGAGCGCGGGCGGCCCGCCCTCGCCGTACGCCCGCCTCACCCCCCGGAGTTCGATGACGGGCCGGTCGGCGGCGGGCGGTGGCGCGGTCGTGCTCGCGGTCGTGGTCATGGACCCTCCCGGGGTCGGCGATGGGGTACGGGGGTACGGGAGGTGACGCTAGGTACGGGACCGGTGCCGGGGCGTCGGCCGCGACGACGAGGGGGACTGCCGTACGGGGACGACGGATCCGGTCCGTCATCCGGGGGAGGGCGACGGGTCATCCCGGGGATGTACGGGATCGATGTACTCAACCCTCAGGTTGTCCCCGGCGGGAGGGATGTGGTCGGGCGGGGGTGCTTGTCACACTGGGCGCATGGTCGGGGCAGCCGCGTGGCGGACGCGGGACATCGGGGAGCGGGCGCGGGCGGCGCTGGGGCGGCGCCGGGACGCGCTCGCCGTACTGCTGCGACCGGGCCCGCCGCCGCGGCCGTCCCGCTGGGCGTGGACGGCCGATGCCGTACTGGCCCTCATCCTGGCGGTGTGCACGGTCAGCGGCGCGATGGACATGGGCCAGGACGGACCTGCCCGGCCGATCGGGCCGATCGGGGTTCTCGGGGGCGGGGTTCTCGGGGATGGGGTCATCAGGGACGGGGGCATCGGGGGCGGAGTCGTCGGGGACGGGGTTCTTGGGGGAGGGGTTCCCGGGGGCGGGGCGGAGGTCGCGGTGCCCCCACCTCCGTCGCCTCCGTGGCCTCCGTCGCTCCCTGCCCTCCCGGCGTTCCCGACCCTCCCCCCGCCCGGCCCCGTCCCGCACCCGGGTGCCGCCGAGTTGATCCTCGCCGCCCTGACCGCGCTGCCGCTGGTCGTGCGCCGCAGGTACCCGCTGGCCGCCTTCTGGGCCGTGCTCGCCCTGACGCTGGTGTTCCGGCTGGGCCACGGCGGGGAGTCCGTCCCCGACACCACCAGCGTCTACACCTTCCTGTCCTGCGTGGTCGCCGCGTACAGCGCCGCCGTGCACAGCCCGCACCGGCGCCGGGCGCTGGGCAGTCTGCTCGCCGGGGCGGTGCTGATGGCGGTCTTCCACGACGAGTACTTCCCGTACTTCACGCCGGGTTTCGTGCCGTTCCTGGTGCTGCTCGCGGTGGGGCTCGGCGCGAACGCCATCCACACCTGGCAGCAGCGGGTCCGCGACCTCCAGGCCCGGCAGGAGTCGGCCACCCGGCTCGCGGTGGAGCGCGAGCGCGCCCGGATCGCCCGGGAGCTGCACGACGTGGTGACCCACAATGTGAGCGTGATGGTGATCCAGGCGGGCGCGGCCCGCAAGGTGATGGACACCGCCCCCGACCTGGCCCGCGAGGCACTGCTGGCGGTGGAGGCGGGCGGCCGTACGGCGCTGACCGAGCTGCGGCATGTGATGGGCCTGCTGACGATGGCCGCCGCGGAGCCCGCCTCCACCCCTTCCCCCGCCCCCGACCCGCGCCCGGCCGGGGCGCCCGGCGGGCCCGACCCGGCCGCCGATCCCACTCTCGGCCCGGATCTCGATCTGGCCCCGCAGCCCGGCCTCGCCCAGCTCACCGCGCTCACCGACCGGGTGCGGGCCGCCGGGACGCCGGTCGATCTCACGGTCAGCGGCAGCCCGGCGCCGCTCCCGCAGGGCGCCGAGCTGGCGGCGTACCGGGTGGTGCAGGAGGCGCTGACGAACGTCGTCAAGCACGCGGTCGGGGCGCGGGTGCGGGTGACGGTCGCGCACACCCCGGCCGCCGTCCGGATCGAGGTCGCCGACACCGGCGGCACGCCCGCCGCCCCGGCCGGACCCGGCGGCGGACGGGGCCTGCTGGGCCTGCGCGAACGGCTCGCGGTCTATGACGGCACGCTGGAGGCGGCACCCTGGCCGACCGGCGGTTTCCGGGTCCGGGCGACGATCCCGCTGGGGGCACCGTGACGGCCGGGCCCGCCCCGCGCGTGGTGATCGCCGACGACCAGGCGCTGGTCCGCACCGGTTTCGGCATGATCCTGACCGCCGACGGCATCGACGTGGTCGCACAGGCGGCGGACGGCGAGGAGGCGGTGGCGGCGGTCGAGCGCACCCGGCCCGATCTGGTCCTGATGGACATCCGGATGCCGGGCCTGGACGGCCTGGAGGCCACCCGTCGCATCGTCGCCGGTACGGACTTCGAGCCGCCGCGCGTCCTGATCCTGACGACGTACGACCTGGACCGGTATGTGTACGCCGCCCTCACCGCCGGCGCCAGCGGCTTCCTGCTGAAGGACGTCACGCCGGAGCACCTGGTCGCCGCCGTCCGGCTGGCCCGCACGGGTGACGCGCTGCTCGCTCCGGCGATCACCCGGCGGCTGGTCGAACGGTTCGTCACCCAGGACACCGGGACCGCCGCCCTGCACCGCGATCTCGCCGTACTGACACCCCGTGAGCGCGAGGTCCTCCAGGCCCTGGGCACCGGCCTGAGCAACACGGAACTGGCCCACCGCTTCGCCCTCAGCGAGGCCACGGTGAAGACCCACGTGGCCCGCATCCTGGCCAAACTCCGGCTACGGGACCGGGCCCAGGCGGTGGTGGTGGCGTACGAGACGGGGTTGGTGGCGCCGGGTGGGGGTGGCGATCACTGAGACCGGGTGGGTAGACCGTACTGAGACCGGGTGGGTGGACCGTAAGGCACCCCACCCACCCAGCACCCATCCACCCACCCCCCGGCTGTGCGGATTTCAACTGAAGACGATCATCGACCCCTGCGCCAGGCTCCGGGTCGCCGCCGCGTGCAGGCCGAGCCAGACGTGGCGTTCACGGGCGAAGGGGCTGGGGTCGTAGGGCGCGGGGAGGGCCGGCTCCTCCAACTCCGTGGGGGCGAGCGGGGCCTGGGGCGGGGCCGGAGGGTTGGCCGGGTCGATGCCGATGGCCCCGGCGACCTGCTCCAGCTCCCGAAGCAGCGTCTGGGACGAGCCCAACGGGCCGCCCCCGGCGAGGAGTTCGTCGTTGGCGAGCGGGTGCGGGAAGTCCAGGGGGACGTAGGCGCCCGCGTGGTCGTAGTGCCAGACGAGATGGGACTGCTGGGCCGTCGTCTCGAACATCTCCAGGAGCTGCTCGTAGTCCCCGCCGAGTTCGTCGACCGGTGTCACCGGCAGTCCGCAGACCTGGAGCAGATAGGCGCGGCGCAGGAAGTGCAGGGCGTCGTAGTCGAATCCGGCGACCGGGGCCACGTCCCCGGACAGTCCCGGCATGTACTGGTACACCGGCACGGGGGGCAGCCCGGCCTCGGCCAGCACCTTGTTGTATTGCGCGAGTTCTTCGGCGAAGGGGTTTTCGGGGGTGTGGCACAACACGTCGACGAGAGGCACCAGCCACAGGTCACAGGCCAAGATGAGGGCTCCTCCACGGATAGCGCGCACTTCGCACGGTGGTCAGGGAAGCGTAATCGGTACGGGCCGGGCACGGTCCCTCCGTGCACACGTTCGGTGCCGGTCCCTTACCCACTCGGTGACGCCCGGACCCGCATATGCCCTCAGCGGCAGCAGGGCCCGGGGCACGGCAGGGCACAGGGAGGTGGACCCCCTCACCGCTCCGAAGGATTCTCGATCAACGCGACCGCGTGGGCGTTGTACGCGGCGACCACCGTCCGCGCCCGCTCGATCTCCCGGCACCGCAGCGCGTCGACCAGCTCGGTGTGCTCCGCCCACAGGAGCCCCCGCAGGTCGGCCAGGGGCCGCAGCCGCTGCACCGCGCACACCCAGGCCTGCACCCGCAGCCGGTGCAGGATGTCCGCGAGATAGGGGTTGCCGAACAGGGTGCTCAGCTCGCGCCAGAAGCGCAGGTCGTAGCCGATGAGTACGGTGAGATCGCCGGCCCGCGCCGCCCGCTGGGCCTCCTCGCCGCGCCGCCGCACCCCGGCGAGCGCGGTGGCCGTGCGCGGGGCGGTGGGGTCCTGGAAGCCGTGGTGCCCGGCGCCGAGCGCCCGGAACATGCCGTCGGTGATCAGCGCACGGGCCGCCACCAGCCCCCGGAAGTCCTCGACCGAGTACTCCCGCACCCGGAACCCCCGGTGCTGGTCGGCCTCCAGCAGCCCCTGCGCCGACAGATCGACCAGCGCCTCGCGCACCGGCGTCGCCGACACCCCGTACTGCTCGGCGATCTCCTTCACGGTGAACGCCTGCCCGGGAGGCAGCCGCCCGGCCAGCACCTCGTCGCGCAGCGCGTCGGCGATCTGCTGCCGCAGGGTGTTGCGGGTCACTCCGCCGTTGCCGCTGCTGCCGGCCATGGTCGGGGGCGTCCTCTCGATGGGTACGCGGGTGGCGCGCTCGTACGTATGTCTACGAGCACGTCACCTTACGCGTTCAGGCCCCCGACGGGCCCACCGTCTTGACGGGTAACGGCCCCCCGATCCACCGGTGATCGTCTGCCGGTCCTCTGCCGGTCGTCCGCCGGTCCCCCCGTGACCGGCGTACTCAGCTCAAGGACTCACCTCAAGGACTCACCTCACGCCGTGAACCCGTCGGCGACGGTCAGTGCCGCGTCCAGCGCCGCGAGACCCTCCTTCAGCTCGGCCTCGGTGACATTGCAGGGCGGCACGACATGGGTGCGGTTCATGTTCACGAAGGGCCAGATCCCGCCCGCCTTGGCAGCGGCGGTGAAGGCCGCCATGGGCGCGTTCGCCTCTCCGGCCGCGTTGTAGGGCACCAGCGGCTCGCGGGTCTCCTTGTCCTTGACCAGGTCCAGGGCCCAGAACATGCCGAGCCCGCGCACCTCGCCCACGCACGCGTGCCGCTCGGCCAGTTCCCGCAGCGCGGGCCCGACGACGCTCTCCCCGAGCCGGGCCGCGTTCTCCACGACACCCTCCTCCGCCATCACCTCGATGGTGGCGACGGCGGCGGCGCAGGCCAGCGGGTGCCCGGAGTAGGTCAGCCCACCCGGATAGGCCCGCTTGCCGAAGGTCTCCGCGATCTCCGGCGAGATGGCGACGCCGCCGAGCGGGACGTATCCCGAGTTCACGCCCTTGGCGAAGGTCATCAGGTCCGGTACGACGTCGAAGTGCTCGGCGGCGAACCACGCCCCGGTCCGCCCGAACCCGGCCATCACCTCGTCCAGCACCAGCACGATCCCGTACTGGTCGCACAGCGCCCGCACGCCCGCCAGATAACCGTCCGGCGGCACCATGATCCCGGCGGTGCCGGGCACCGTCTCCAGCACGATCGCGGCGACGGTCGACGGCCCCTCGAAGGCGATCGTCGTCTCCAGGTGCTCCAGCGCCCGCGCGCACTCCTGCTCCTCGCTGTCCGCGTAGAAGCGGGAGCGGTAGGGGAAGGGCCCCCAGAAGTGCACGACCCCGGCGGTGCCGGTGTCATTGGCCCAGCGGCGCGGGTCGCCGGTGATGTTGATGGCCTGCTGGGTGCCGCCGTGGTACGAGCGGTAGGCGGCCAGCACCTTGGGGCGGCCGGTGTGCAGCCGGGCCATCCGTACGGCGTGCTCGATGGCGTCGGCGCCGCCGTTGGTGAAGAAGATCTTGTCCAGCTCGCCCGGGGTGCGCTCGGCGATCAGCCGGGCCGCCTCGGAACGGGCCTCGACGGCGAAGGCGGGCGCGAAGGTGGTCAGCCGCGCGGCCTGCTCCTGGATCGCGGCGACGACCTTCGGGTGCTGGTAGCCGATGTTGGTGTAGACGAGCCCGCTGGTGAAGTCGAGATAGCGGTTGCCGTCGTAGTCCCAGAAGTACGACCCCTCCGCGCCGGCCACGGCGAGCGGGTCGATGAGCTGCTGGGCGGACCAGGAGTGGAAGACATGCGCGCGGTCCGCCGCCTTCACGGCGGCCCCGGCCTGCGGGTCGGACTGGATGGACTGAGGGGTCATGCGGGGAGCGTAAATGCCCGCGATACGGGCGCGATATCGGCGTCCTGTCTGCGGTCCCGGGGTTTCCGCGACACGTTGTCGACGGTTCGGGGAGCCGGCCGGAGGCGACCAGGCAGCAGGAAGATTGACAGCAAGCTGTCACCATGACAGTCTACTGTCATAATCGCATGGCGCACGGCAATCACCAGGGACCGAAAGCGAGCGAGGACATCATGAACAGCAGCCGCAAGCCCGTCCGCCCCGTCCACCTGGCCGTCTATGACACCTTCGCCGACTGGGAGACCGGCCACGCGACGGCCCATCTGGCCCGCGCGGGATACGAGATCCGCACGGTCGGCCCGACGACCGCCGAGGTCACGAGCATCGGCGGCCTGCGGGTACGGCCCGACGTGGCGCTGACGGACGTACGGCCGGAGGACTCGTCCCTGCTGATCCTGCCGGGCGCGGACCTCTGGGACTCGGGCGCCGACCTCGCCCCCTTCACCCGCACGGCCCGCGCCTTCCTGGCCGCAGGGGTGCCGGTGGCCGGGATCTGCGGGGCCACCGCCGGGCTCGCCCGGGAGGGCCTGCTGGACGACCGCGCCCACACGGCCGCCGTCTCCTTCTACCTGGCGGCCACCGGCTACGCGGGCGGCGCGCACTACGTAGAGGCCGACGCGGTCACCGACGGCGACCTGATCACGGCCGGCCCGACCGAGCCGGTCGCGTTCGCGCGGGAGATCTTCCGCCGGCTCGGGGTGTACGAGACGGAGACGCTGGACGCCTGGTACCGGCTGTTCCACGACTCCGACGCGGAGGCGTACGGCGTGCTGGCGCGGGCGGGAGTGGCGTGAGCCGGGAGCGGGAGGATCTGCCGAGCCGGGAGCGGCAGGACTTGTTGAGCCGGGCCGCGCTCGGCACGTTCCGGCTGAACGGTCAGTTCCTGGCCGTCGCCGAGGAACTGGCCCGGCCCGCCGGTCTGACCGCCGCCTGGTGGCAGGTGCTCGGCGCGGTACTGCGCGAGCCGCTGCCGGTGGCCGGGATCGCCCGCGCCATGGGCATCACCCGGCAGAGCGTGCAGCGCATCGCCGACCTGCTGGTCGACCGCGGCCTCGCCGAGTACCGCCCCAACCCGTCCCACCGCCGCGCCAAGCTCCTCGCGGCGACGGAGGCGGGCCTGACGGCGGTCGGCGAGATCGACCCGGGGCACGCGGCGTACGCGGACCGGCTGGCGGAGGCCTTCGGGGAGCGTGAACTGGCGGAGGCGGTGGGGGTGCTGGAGCGGTTGTCGGCGGTGTTGGAGGGGGTGGGTGCGGCGAGGGGTGTGGGGGCCACTGCGATGGCGGGGCCGATGCCCCCGGATCACTCCGGTGTGCGTGGGGCCGACTAGCCAGCTCGGGCCGGGCTCTCGGCGCGGCCCGGAACACTCCGGCATGCGCGGGGCCGACTGCGTCAACGCCGCGTACGTCCAGCACCGCCAGGGAACACCCCCGCATGCGCGGGGCCGACCTCGCCGACCACAGCCGCACCCAGGGGCCCCTGGGAACACCCCCGCATGCGCGGGGCCGACGCGCGAGATCCTCGCGCTCACGGCGCTCACGCTGGAACACCCCCGCATGCGCGGGGCCGACGGAGGAGCCGGCGTTCTCCGCCTCGGCCTCAACGGAACACCCCCGCATGCGCGGGGCCGACCGGGCTGCGCGAGCGAGCGGCAGCCGATGACGGGGAACACCCCCGCATGCGCGGGGCCGACGAGGCTGCATGGACCACTGCCACGACACCGAGAGGAACACCCCCGCATGCGCGGGGCCGACCCGGCACACCGAGGAACGAGAGGGCGGCGCCGCGGAACACCCCCGCATGCGCGGGGCCGACATGGTCGGCACCGCGAGCCAGTCCGCTACCCCCGGAACACCCCCGCATGCGCGGGGCCGACGCCGGTATGACGACAACGCGGACCCTGTACCTCGGAACACCCCCGCATGCGCGGGGCCGACACTTCCTGACCTGCGCTTCTATCCGGGAGGAGCCCCGTTTTCATTCAGTGGGATCAGACTGAGGCCCCGGTCGGGATGCGTCAATGGATGGCGGGTATGCGCAACTATGTCCAATCCCACGCTCATTGTCGTTTGGGGCGGGCCGCGCCAGTCTAGGAGTGCTCGGATCGCGATGCGCCGGTGCTGGTGTCGCCTCCGGCAGGACGAGTACCCGTTCGGCGGGGCATCCGTCCGCCCATTCCTCGCCTCGGGTCGGGTCGTCCAGCGCCCACGTCACGGTGGGCGCCGATCGGGTGTTCCTCCAGGAGGCAGTGCAACGAGGTGCGTATCCAGAGGCGAGGGGGTCGGCGGTGTCCGGGATGTGCGGGCCAGCATGAGCGCCACAAGGTCCACCGGCATCCTGCTTGCAGCACCGCAGACCCGCCGCGGGGAGGCTCGGTCGCGGACATTGCCTCATGCCTCCCCCTCGAAGGACTCAGGAACCTCGGACCTTGGCCCCCGGCCGGTTCGGCAGCGGGGGCAGTGGCACGGTGGCCAGCGGTGGGAGACGGTGGTGAGGGGTCCCGGGGTGGGCCGGTGGGTGCGTCGTACGGTGGGGCCGGTGCGCTGGCCGTCCGGGCCGACCCGGTAGGTCTCGATGGTCATGCGGGAGGTGCCGGGTTGGGGCCAGGTGCCGACGTTCACCGCGTCACCGCCTCATCCCGCCCGTGGCGGGGGCGGTCCTGTCCGGTGCCGGTCATGGCTTCCCCCGGTGGCTGGTGGGTTGCGGGTGGTGGCGTCGGATGAGGACGTTCATGTCCGACACCTGGGACCCGTCGCCCTCGGTGGCTGCCTTCACGCGCTCGCGCGCCCAGGTGGCGCACTGCTCGCAGCCAGGGAGCGGCTGCGGGGGCGGCAGGGGTAGCCCCAGGAGCGGGGGCGGCTCGGGGTGTCGCTGAGTCGTCACGCGGGGCGCCGCCCGTCCCTCATCAGGCGGCGCAGGCCGACGCCGGTGGAGCAGTTGTCGGCGTCGCCGGTGCACTGCCCGCACAGGGGGGCGTGGTCCAGCAGCGCCCGGTACGCCTGCTGTCCGGTGTGGGTGCGGCAGGCGCGCGGGAACCAGCGGACTCCGTCGTCCTGGCGCTCGCCGAGATCGACCGCAGTCCCTGTTGGCAGCGGCTGCTCGGAGGCGTCCCAGACGCAGACCGCGCCGCGCACCTGCGCGTCGGTCAGCGCATCCAACGCTGGGAGATCAAGCAGGCAGAGCGCCTTGGCCGGGACGTGGTGGACGGTACTCGTCATGGGGCCGCCCCCTCGGGCGGCCGGGCGATGGCGTGGTTCACGTCGAGTCCTTCGTAGTCGGCCACTCCCCGGACGGCTCCACCGCCTCGCCGGGGACTCGCTTGGGCCGGAACCTCGGGGCGCTCGGGGCGACATCCGCATGTGACGACGGGCCACACCTGGTTCGCACTGCGCACCACGACTCTTCCTGCCTCGCGCAAAGGCCCAGCCGCAGAACCGCAGTCGAAGCAGGCCAGCCCGCAAAGGCGGGCGATGCTGACGTTGCGGCCTACAACCGTCGGCGGGGGGCGTCCGGCATCCCGGGTCCCATCTGCTCGGTTTTGCGCGTGAGACAAATGGTGGACCGCTCCGAAGGGCACAAGTACCCCGGAGCGGGGTACTCAGGTAGCGGCGCACCATTCTGCGAAGTGGGTCAGATCCTCGGCGTCCGCTCGTTTCAGCCGGCGCAGAGTGGAGGCGTCCTGCCGGACCCACGGGTGCTCGCGGGTGTGCTGCGGCGCGATCTCGCGCGCCGCCTTCAACGCCTCGAAAGCCGCATCGGGGTGCCCTGCCCAGAGCTGCGCGCGGGCCATCTCGATGTAGAACCCGGATCGGCGTTCGGCAGGCAGGGACTTGGGTGGCTTCCACTCGCGGGCTACGTCCAGGGCCCGGCCCACGTGGTCGTCGCCGAGGCTCACAGCAACCGAGACCTCGTGGATACGGACGGAGTCCGGGCCGAACGCGGTGCCCAGGTAGATGCCCTCCTTGACCTGATTGGCCAGTTCCCGTGCCTCGGACAGGTGGAGCTCGGCGGCGTCTGCGTGGGCCGCGCGTCCGGCGATGACCGCGGCCCGCATGTGCAGGGCTCCACGCGCTGCCGCCGCCGCGACGTCGTGCGAGGCTGGTGACGAGTCGATCGCTGCTTCCAACGCACGCAGCCCGGCGGCGTGGGCGCGGGCGGCGAAGAATGTCTCCGTACGTACGTACGCGACGGACGACACCAGGAGTGGGTCTCCTGTTTCCGGTACGGCCCACCGCATTAGCTCGATCATCCGCGCAGACAGGTCGCGGGCGCCGAACTTGTAGGCGACGGCGTCGGCGGAGCGGGCCGCGCGGACGACCAACGCCGACCGGTCACCTCGGCCGTGTGGCTCGGCGTTGTAGCCTCGCAGCAGCTCGGCGAGCAGATCAGGGAGCGTCTGTGCGATCTGCGTGTAGCGTGCAGCCAATCGCCATCCCTCGGCCGCCTCGACTGCCTCATGCAGTGCGGGGAGCGGCCGTACCGGTCCGTCATCGGGCAGGTCGTACGCGGCGATGGAGGCTGACAGCGACGGCAGGGCGTCGCGCACCCGGGTCCTCGCGGCGTCCCGATCCGACAACAGCTCGCTCGGGTCCACTCCGAGCGCGTCGGCGATCGCGTCCAAGGTGGCGGCACGAGGGACGCGTTCGCCGCGCTCGATCTTGCGGATCGTGCCGAGCGCGACCCCGGCTGTATCCGAGAGCCGGCGCTGCGTCATCTGCGGGCGGCAAACGCTGCGGTAGTACGCGATCCGCTCGCCGATCCGACGTGCAGACATGCTGACCCCTTCGTCCGTTCCGGACCACCGTATCGGCGGGAGGGGACCCCTCGCGGAGGGTCAGCGGGAGACGATGTCCGTCAGTTCGCCGAGGCTGTCGACGTGATAGTCGGCCTCTGCCGCCGCGGGGGTGTCGGCCCAGAGATGACCCCAGGGTCCGCGCCGTAGGTGGGCCGCTTGCAGCCCTGCGGCCTTGGCGGGCCCGATGTCGTTGGCGGGGTGGTCGCCGACGTACAAGGCTGTCGCTGCGTCTATGCCTGCTGCGGTCAGCAGCCGTTCGAAGAAGTCCGGGGCAGGCTTCGCCGCGCCCAGTTCGCCGGAGGTGACGATGAGGTCGGCGGGGAGGTTCAGCCCGCGGAGGAGTTCAGCCGCCCGGATGGTCTGGTTGCCCGCGATGATGACGCGCGCGCCGAGGCCGCGCAGGGCTGTGAGAGCCGGGCGGACATCGCCGTACAGGTCGCTCTCATCGAGGCGCTCGCCGCGGCCCGCCGCTTCCCGGGCGGCGTACTCGGCTGCGATGTCGATGCCGGGCCGGAGCAGGCGCAGCGCCTCGGCGTTGTCGTGGCCTTGGGCGACAACGGCTCCCACAAGCGCGGACACGGTGTGGCGCGGAATGCCGAGCCAGTCGGCCCAGGTCGCCCAGTAGCGATCGTCCCGCGTGATCGTCTCGCCGACGTCGAAGATCACAGCGTGGATCATGCGGCGAGCGTACCGGGCTTCCGCGTCGAGGACCTCGTCCGCAGCAAGAGAACACCCCCGCATGCGCGGGGCCGACGAACGGGCGGCATTGTGCTGGTTGGCCCACCAGGGAACACCCCCGCATGCGCGGGGCCGACCGCATACCGCTCGGTGTCGGGG
>NZ_JBHYUG010000081.1:0-37476 GCF_042749375.1 Streptomyces sp. NPDC059477
GAAGAAGCCCTTGGCGAGGGTCTGGGTGTCCGGGTCGAGGATCCGGTCGAAGACGAACACCACGTCGTCCGCGGTGACCGGCGTGCCGTCGTGGAAGCGGGCGCCCGCGCGCAGGGTGAAGGTCCAGGCCGTGGCGTCCGGGTCGGCGGGCAGCGCGGTGGCCAGCGCGGGGTAGGGGGCCCGGGTGATCGGGTCGGTGTCGACCAGCCCCTCGTAGATGTGGTGGTTCGCCGCCATGGAGAACGCCGACGCCGTCTGCGTCGGATCCCAGTTCCCGTCGTTGCCGTACCCGATCACCGCCGTGAGCGTGCGGTCGGTGCCCGAACCGCCTCCCGTGTAGATGGTCGACTCCGGCCCGCACCCCGCGAGCGACGCCGACACCGCGGCGGCGCCCAGCGCCCCGGTACGGCTCAGGAACGCCCGGCGGGACGGCGCCGGGACGCCGTGGGGGACGTCGCGCACGATTCCTCCAGCGGTGGGGGAGAGGAAGGTGACCATCGGAAAGCGGGAATGTGACGATCAGAAGGTACGACGTTCTACGTCCTGGTGAGCGTGACCATAAGAAAGGGCGTGGGGGTGGTCAAGGGATCGCACACGAATGGCCTATATGCCACGGGTCGGGCCAATTCCGTAGGCCCGCCACCATCATGGGTCGGCCCATGACGATGGCCGGCCACGCCACGGGTCGGGGCAATGCCGGTGCCCGGCGGCGGGCATGAGTGCGGGTCAGGAACCCGGCCCGCGGCATCGGACATATGTACGCGTACGATGCCGCGCATGGGCGTCGACACCAGGAACCGCCGGATACAGCACGCGGTCGTCCGCCTCATCCTGGACCGGGGACTCGGCGCCGGCGCTCCGCTGCCGACCGAGACGGAGCTGATGGCGGACCTCGGCGTCAGCCGCAACTCCGTCCGCGAGGCACTCAAGGCCCTCCAGGCCCTCGACATCGTGGAGATACGGCACGGCTACGGCACGTACGTCGGCCGGGCGTCCCTCGCTCCGCTGGTGGACGGGCTCACCTTCCGCGCGCTCGCCCTCCGGGACGGTGAGGCGGGCGCCCTCGCGGAGATCCTCCAGGTGCGGGAGGTGCTGGAGGAGGGGCTGATCCTGCGGGTCGCGGAGGCGGTGACGGAGGAGCGGCTCGACGCGCTGGACTCCGTCCTGGAGCGGATGGAGGGTGCGGTCGGGGAGGAGTTCGGTGAACTCGACCGGGAGTTCGGCGAGTTGCTGTACGACTCGCTGGGGAGCGCGCTCGTGCCGGAGCTGCTGGGGGTGTTCCGGGAGGTGTCCCGGCGGGTGTCGGGGGAAATCGGGGAGCGGGGTGGGCTCGCGCCCGCGTCCGAGGTGCGGGTGGGGCGGTATCGGGGGGTTGTGGCGGCGTTGCGGAGGCGGGATGTGGAGGGGGCGCGCAGGGCTTTGACCGGGGGCGCCTAGTCGTCTGGGGGGCCTATGCGGGGTGGCGGGTGCGGGTTCGTCGTGGCTGGTCGCGCAGTTCCCCGCGCCCCCGAGGGGCGGTGGTGCGGTCCGGCGTTTTCGGGGCACCCGGCGCTTTTTCGCCCCAGGTCCTCTGAGTGGCGCGTTCGCCTCACCGGGTTCGGTATCCGGGGTCGCCGTCGCGCCTCCGCCGCGGGCGGTATGGGCTGGGACACCGTGATCACGCAAGGTCCCTCGAATTCCTCCACAACTGCTCGAAAACGCCGCCGATTTGCGGATTCGGGCCGGGTGGTCACAAACGGCCGCGGAATTTTGGCCGAGGATTTCCCGGGCGCACGGTACCGTCGTGTTCGCACACCACCCGAGGTACCGAATCAGCCTCTGGCCATGACCAACACCCCCCAATGGCCAGGCACTTGTATCCCGGCGGAACAAAATCAGTCGGCGAGTCTACGGCCCGTCGCGCCGCCGTGAAGCCAAAAGCGTGAGATACGGAAAAGCCGGGGAGTCACAGGGCGGCACAAGGCGCGGCGCGATGCGTCGAAGAGGCGGAGGAAACGTTGAAAAAAATGCGGGCCGCAGGCGAAAGGGCCGGGATTTCTCCGGTGTCCGGGCACGGCGGGGCGGTTCTGCTGTGAGTACGCCGAAGCCCCCCATCGGCGCGTACGTCGTCGACACCCGCACCGGCCGGCTCGGCGTCGTCATGGGCCACGAGGGGCCGTACGTACAGCTGCGCCCCGTCGGCGGCGGCCGGGAGTGGGACACCCCGCCCGGCGCGGTCCGGGCGGCCAGCGGGGCCGAGCGGCTCCGCGCGGCCACGGCCTACGAGAACGCGCGCAGCCGCGGCGAGGTCCCTTGAAGGGGCTCCGCCGACCACGGGCACCGGCCGCGTGGGCGAGAATGGGGTCATGACGCTGCCCCACCACCACGGCATCCCGCCGCGCCCCCCGCAGCCGGGTGAGCCGGACCGCAGGACGCCGTGCCCTGGCGGGGGCCGGTCCCCGGCCCCCCGGCCGGGGGCGCGCGGAGGTGGGCGGCGATGAGTCTGTTCCGGGACGACGGCGTCGTCCTGCGCACCCAGAAACTCGGCGAGGCGGACCGGATCATCACGCTGCTCACCCGCGGTCACGGCCGGGTACGGGCCGTGGCCCGCGGGGTGCGCCGCACCAAGTCCAAGTTCGGCGCCCGGCTGGAACCGTTCTCCCACGTCGATGTGCAGTTCTTCGCCCGTGGCGGCGAGCTGATCGGCCGCGGGCTGCCCCTGTGCACCCAGAGCGAGACCATCGCGCCGTACGGCGGCGGCATCGTCACCGACTACGCCCGCTACACCGCGGGCACCGCGATGCTGGAGACCGCCGAGCGGTTCACGGACCACGAGGGCGAGCCGGCCGTCCAGCAGTATCTGCTGCTGGTCGGCGCGCTGCGCACCCTCGCCCGCGGTGAGCACACCCCGCACCTGGTCCTGGACGCCTTCCTGCTGCGCTCCCTCGCCGTCAACGGCTACGCCCCGAGCTTCGGCGACTGCGCGAAATGCGGCCTGCCCGGCCCGAACCGGTTCTTCTCGGTCTCCTCCGGCGGCTCGGTCTGCGTCGACTGCCGGGTGCCCGGCAGCGTCGTACCCTCACCCCGGACCCTGGACCTGCTCGGGGCGCTGCTCACGGGAGACTGGGACACGGCGGACTCCTGCGAGCCCCGGTATGTGCGCGAGGGCAGCGGGCTGGTCTCCGCCTATCTGCACTGGCATCTGGAGCGGGGGCTCAGATCCCTGCGGTACGTCGAGAAATTCGCGGCGCAGGAGAAGGCCGCCACGCGGGCCGAGTGAGCCACACGCGACACCGGCAAGAAGAGCCAAGAAGAGACACGGGCAAGAGGAGACGAGAAGCACATGGTGGTACGCGGGATCCTGGGGCGCCAGCGCCGCGAGTACAGCACACCGCAACCGCACCCCTCCGGTGCCCGCCCGCCGAAGCTGCCCGGTGAGCTGATCCCGCGCCATGTGGCGATCGTCATGGACGGCAACGGCCGCTGGGCCAAGGAACGCGGCCTGCCGCGCACCGAGGGTCACAAGGTGGGCGCCGAGTGTGTCCTGGACGTCCTCCAGGGCGCCGTCGAGATGGGCGTGGGCAGCATCTCCCTGTACGCGTTCTCCACCGAGAACTGGAAGCGCTCGCCCGACGAGGTGCGCTTCCTGATGAACTTCAACCGCGACTTCATCCGCAAGTCCCGCGACCAGCTCGACTCCCTCGGCGTCCGGGTCCGCTGGGTGGGCCGGATGCCCAAGCTGTGGAAGTCGGTCGCCAAGGAACTCCAGGTCGCCCAGGAACAGACCAAGGACAACGACCGGCTCACCCTGTACTTCTGCATGAACTACGGCGGCCGGGCCGAGATCGCCGACGCCGCCAAAGCCCTCGCCGAGGACGTCCGCGCCGGCCGCCTCGACCCCGCGAAGGTCACCGAGAAGACCTTCGCGCGGTACCTGTACTACCCCGACATGCCCGACGTCGACCTGTTCCTGCGCCCCAGCGGCGAACAGCGCACGTCCAACTATCTCCTCTGGCAGAGCGCCTACGCCGAGATGGTCTTCCAGGACGTCCTCTGGCCCGACTTCGACCGCCGCGACCTCT
The DNA here is from genome assembly GCF_042749375.1 of Streptomyces sp. NPDC059477. NCBI lineage: Bacteria > Bacillati > Actinomycetota > Actinomycetes > Kitasatosporales > Streptomycetaceae > Streptomyces > Streptomyces sp. NPDC059477. The sequence continues at coordinate 4,062 of NZ_JBHYUG010000081.1, forward strand.
GGCGAGCCTGCCTGGAATACGCCTCCCGAGACCGCCGCTTCGGCGGAGCGATCCCCAACGACGAACTACTGGCCATGGAGGGCAAGCAGCAGTAGCGGAGAGGGGCGGGGCGGGGGGCGCAGCCCCCGCCCCTCAGGGGCGCGGGGCTGTATCAATGTGCGGCTCCGCCGCGTGGGCGCGACCAGCCACGACGGTGGGAAAGCCCGAACCCTTCAGCACCCCCAACGGCGCTTACGCTCTGCCCCCAGCCGCGGCAGCACACTCCGCACAGGTGCCAAAGATCTCCACCGTATGCGCCACATTCACAAACCCATGCTCCGCGGCGATCGCCTCCGCCCAGGACTCCACCGCGGGCCCCGCCACCTCCACGGCCTTCCCGCAGGCCCGGCACACCAGATGGTGATGGTGCTCCCCGGTGGAGCAGCGGCGATACACCGACTCCCCCTCGGACGTGCGCAGCACATCCACCTCGCCGGCGTCGGCCAGCGACTGAAGCGTCCGGTACACCGTGGTCAGCCCGACCGCGTCACCCTTGTGCTTGAGCATGTCGTGCAGCTCCTGGGCGCTGCGGAACTCATCGACCTCGTCCAGTGCCGCGGCCACGGCGGCACGCTGCCGGGTGGCGCGGCCCTTCACGGGCGGTCCAGCGGTGGTCACTGGTTGCCTCCTTGCGTCTGCGGTGTGCCGGGCGCCATTGTGCCAGCCCAGCCGGTCCGCGGTCAGACGCCGATCTCCTTCTCCGCTCCCCGGGCGGCCGGGACCACGCATTCCACGGGGTCCCCGGCGGGCTCGGCGGCGAGCCGGGCCCGGCGCCGGGCCAGCGGCGCCGCCAGCGCGGTCAGCACCCCGAACGCGCCGATGGTCAGCAGCACGATCGTCGCACCGGGCGGCACGTCCTGGTAGTACGAGGTGACGGTGCCGCCGAGCGTCACGGCCACCCCGAGCGCGACGGAGATCGCGAACGTCGCCGCGAAGCTCCGGCTCAGCTGCTGCGCCGCCGCCACCGGCACCACCATCAGCGCCGACACCAGCAGCAGCCCGACCACCCGCATCGCCACGGTGACGGTGACCGCCGCGGTGATCGCCGTCAGCAGATTCAGCGCGCGCACCGGCAGCCCCGTCACCCGCGCGAACTCCTCGTCCTGGCTCACCGCGAACAACTGCCGCCGCAGCCCGAGGGTGACCAGCATCACGAACGCCGCCAGCAGACAGATCGCGGTGACATCCGACTCCGAGACCGTCGACAGCGACCCGAAGAGGTACGAGGTGAGATTGGCGTTGGAGCCGCCCGGCGCGAGGTTGATGAACATCACGCCGCCGGCCATACCGCCGTAGAAGAGCATGGCGAGGGCGATGTCGCCGCGGGTGCGGCCGTACCAGCGGATCAGTTCCATGAGGACCGCGCCGAGCACCGAGATCAGGGTCGCCATCCACACCGGGGACCAGGACAGCAGGAAGCCGAGGCCGACGCCGGTCATGGCGACATGGCCGATGCCGTCGCCCATCAGGGCCTGGCGGCGCTGCACCAGGTAGATGCCGACCGCCGGGGCGGTGATGCCCACCAGGACGGCGGCCAGCAGGGCCCGCTGCATGAAGGCGTAGTTCAGGATCTCCATCAGCTGAGCAGCCCCGTACGGATCGGCGACGCGCCCCCGGGGGCGTGCGGGTGGACATGGTCATGGCCCGGCAGGGCATGCTGGCCCAGGGCCTTGGGCGGTGGGCCGTCGTGCAGGACACAGCCGTCGCGCAGCACCACCGCGCGGTCGATCAGCGGCTCCAGCGGGCCCAGCTCGTGCAGCACCAGCAGGACGGTCGTACCGGCCGCGACCTGCTCGCGCAGGGTGCCCGCGAGGACCTCCTGGCTGGCCAGGTCCACGCCCGCCATCGGCTCGTCCATGATCAGCAGTTCGGGGGCGGCGGCCAGCGCGCGGGCGATCAGCACCCGCTGGTGCTGCCCGCCGGAGAGCGCGTCGACCGGGTCGCCCGCCCGGTCCGCCATGCCGACCAGCTCCAGGGCGCGGCGGACGGCCGCGCGGTCGGCCTTGCGGAAGACGCCGAAGCGGGTACGGGACAGCCGGCCCGCGGAGACCACCTCGGTCACCGTGGCGGGCACCCCGCCCGAGGCCGTGGTGCGCTGCGGGACGTAGCCGATCCGCGCCCAGTCGCGGAACCGGCTCCGCTCGGTGCCGAACAGCTCGATCCGCCCGGCGCTCACCGGCACCTGCCCGATGACACTGCGCACGGCCGTCGACTTGCCGGAGCCGTTCGCGCCGAGCAGCGCGACGACCTCGGCGCGGCGGACGGTGAGGTCGATGCCGCGCAGCACCGGGCGCGAGCCCAGTTCCGCGCTCACCCCGCGCACGGAGATCACGGCCTCGGTCCCGGCACTCGCACCCATGGCGTCCTCCGTGTCTGTCATACGGGTCTGTCCTGCGCGTCCTGCGTGTCCTGCGTGTCCGTCATGCGCTTCCCAGGGCCTTCTGGAGCGCCGCCAGGTTCGCGTCCATGACCTGGATGTAGTCGTCGCCCCTGGACTTGTCGGTGATGCCCTCAAGGGGGTCCAGGACGTCCGTCCTCAGGCCCGCGTCGGCGGCGAGGGTCTTCGCGGTCTTGTCGGAGACCAGTGTCTCGTAGAACACGGTGGTCACGCCGTCCGCCTTGGCCTCCTCCTGAAGCTCCTTGATCCGGGCCGGGCTCGGCTCGCTCTCCGGGTCCAGGCCGTTGATGGCCTCCTGGGTGAGGCCGTAGCGCTCGGCGAGATAGCCGAAGGCGGCGTGGTTGGTGAAGAAGACCTTGGTGTCGGTGTTCCGGAGCCCCTCGGTGAAGCGGGTATGGAGATCACCGAGCTTGTCGACCAGGGCGGCGGTGTTCTTCCGGTAGTCGGCCGCGTGGTCCGGGTCGGCCTTCTCGAAGGCGGCGCCGACGCCGTCCGCGATCTGGGCGTACTTCACCGGGTCCAGCCAGACATGCGGGTCGAGGGCGGGATCCGCGGCCCCGGAGTCATCGGCGGGGGGCTCCTCGGCGTGGGCGTCCTCGCCCTCGTGGCTGTGCTCGATGTCGCCGTGGTCCTCCAGGCCGGTCAGCGAGGCGGCGTCGATCTTCGTCCTCACCTCGGACTGGGCGACGGCCTCGTCCACGGCGGGCTGGAGGCTCTTGAGGTAGAGCACCGCGTCGGCCTCGCCCAGCTGCGCGGTCTGCCGGGCGCTCAGCTCCAGGTCATGGGGTTCCTGACCGGGCTCGGTCAGCGTGCTGACGTTCGCATGGGCCCCGCCGATCTGCTCGGCGAGGTACTGCATCGGGTAGAACGACGTGACGACATCGAACTTGTCGGTGTTGCCCGCCGCGGCGCTGCCGTCGGTGGAGCAGGCGGTGAGGGCGGCGAGACCCAGGGCGGTCACGGCCGCCGTGGGTATGAGGTGTCGACGTACGTTCATGACAGTCATTTTCAACAAATCTGGAAACCGTTGTCAACAAGTCGGTTTCCGCCCCCTTCCCGACCCGCTCCGGGCCCGCTCGCCGATCTTCCTCCCCGGGACCGATTTGATTGAGGGGGAGGCACCGCCGGTAACCTGAGGCATTCGCTCTGAAGCATCTCGCTTCGTCGCCCGTCGTCGTAATGAAGAGAGCACCGTGGCCGCCGACAAGATCGACACCATCGTCAGCCTGAGCAAGCGCCGTGGCTTCGTATTCCCTTGCAGTGAGATCTACGGCGGACAGCGCGCCGCCTGGGACTACGGGCCGCTGGGTGTCGAGCTCAAGGAGAACCTCAAGCGCCAGTGGTGGCGCTACATGGTGACGTCGCGCGAGGACGTCGTCGGTATCGACTCGTCCGTCATCCTGGCCCCCGAGGTGTGGGTCGCCTCCGGCCATGTCGCCACGTTCACCGACCCGCTCACCGAGTGCACCTCCTGCCACAAGCGGTTCCGCGCGGACCACTTGGAGGAGGCGTACCAGGAGAAGAAGGGCCGTGCCCCGGAGAACGGGCTCGCCGACATCAACTGCCCCAACTGCGGTACCAAGGGCCAGTTCACCGAGCCGAAGTCGTTCTCCGGCCTGCTCTCCACCCACCTCGGCCCCACCCAGGACTCCGGCTCGGTCGCGTATCTGCGTCCGGAGACCGCCCAGGGTATTTTCACCAACTTCGCCCAGGTGCAGACGACTTCCCGGCGCAAGCCGCCGTTCGGCATCGCGCAGATGGGCAAGTCCTTCCGTAACGAGATCACGCCCGGCAACTTCATTTTCCGCACCCGCGAGTTCGAGCAGATGGAGATGGAGTTCTTCGTCAAGCCGGGTGAGGACGAGAAGTGGCAGGAGTACTGGATGGAGCAGCGCTGGAACTGGTACACCGGCCTGGGCCTGCGTGAGGAGAACATGCGCTGGTACGACCACCCGGCCGAGAAGCTCTCCCACTACTCCAAGCGCACGGCCGACATCGAGTACCGCTTCCGCTTCGGCGGCAGCGAGTGGGGCGAGCTGGAGGGCGTCGCCAACCGCACCGACTACGACCTCGGCGCCCACTCCAAGGCGTCCGGCCAGGACCTCTCCTACTTCGACCAGGAGGCGGGCGAGCGCTGGACCCCGTACGTCATCGAGCCCGCCGCCGGTGTCGGCCGGGCGATGCTCGCGTTCCTGCTCGACGCGTACATCGAGGACGAGGCGCCCAACGCCAAGGGCAAGATGGAGAAGCGCACGGTCCTGCGTCTGGACCCGCGGCTGGCCCCGGTGAAGGTCGCCGTGCTGCCGCTGTCCCGCAACCCCGAGCTGTCCCCGAAGGCCAAGGGGCTCGCCCAGGCGCTGCGGCAGAACTGGAACATCGAGTTCGACGACGCGGGCGCCATCGGCCGCCGCTACCGCCGCCAGGACGAGATCGGTACGCCGTACTGCGTCACCGTCGACTTCGACACGCTGGAGGACAACGCGGTCACGGTCCGCGAGCGGGACTCCATGAAGCAGGAGCGGGTGTCTCTCGACCAGATCGAGGGGTACCTGGCGAGCCGCCTGGTCGGCGCCTGACGGTCTCCGCGCACGCCCGTCCCCTTCATCCCGGCCTCGGCGCTCGGGGTGGAGGGGACGGGCGTTTGCCGTCCCGAGTCCTTTGTGCGGGCGCATTGGTCCCTGATACGGGTCCCGGATTGGCCCTGTGGCAGGGCCGCGCCCGGCGGCACGCTGAGGCGTATGAGTATCGCGTTTCTGCTGACCACCCTCGTCGTGGTGGCCACCCCCGGTACCGGCGTCGTGTACACCCTGGCCGCCGGGCTGTCCCGGGGCCGTCGGGCGAGTGTGGTCGCGGCGCTGGGCTGCACCCTCGGTATCGTGCCGCACATGCTGGCCACCATCACCGGTGTCGCGGCGCTGCTGCACGCCAGCGCGACGGCGTTCCAGGTGCTGAAGTACGCCGGTGTCGCCTATCTGCTGTACATGGCGTGGGCGACCCTGAAGGACCGGGACGCGATCAGTGTCGACGGGGCGGGGGAGCCGGAGTCGGCGGGCCGGACGATCGTGCGGGGCGTGCTGATCAACATCCTCAACCCGAAGCTCACGATCTTCTTCTTCGCGTTCCTGCCGCAGTTCGTCACCCCCGGTGAGCCGCACGCGCTGCTGCGGATGCTGGTGCTGAGCGGGGTCTTCATGCTGGCGACGTTCGTGGTCTTCGCGGTGTACGGGGTGCTCGCCGCGTCCGTGCGCAGCCATGTCATCTCCCGGCCGAGGGTGATGACATGGCTGCGGCGGAGTTTCGCGGGCTCGTTCGTGGCGCTGGGCGCGAAGCTGGCGTTCACCTCGCGGTAGCGGGCGGGGGGCTAACGCCCTTGCAGGGCCTTGACGTTGTCGCCGAAGGTCCAGTTGCGGGAGCCGTCCCAGTTGATGGACCAGGTCATCAGGCCCTTGAGGCTGGTGCCGTAGTTCCGCCAGGCCTGGGAGACCAGGGACGGCGTCATGTAGCCGCCGCCCGCGCCCGACTGCGCGGGCAGGCCCGGGACCTGCTTGTCGTACGGGACGCGGATCGTCGTGCCCTGGATGACCAGCCCCCGGTTGAGGCAGTCGGTCTGGGCGATGAAGCCCTGGACGGTTCCGGCGGAGTAGGAGTCGCCGGAGCAGCCGTAGAAACTGCCGTTGTAGTACTGCATGTTGAGCCACCACAGCCGGCCGTTGTCGGCGTACTTCTTGATGATCGGCAGGTACGCGCCCCAGATCGAGCCGTAGACCACGCTGCCGCCGGTGACGTACGCCGTCTCCGGGGCCATGGTGAGGCCGAAGTTGGCGGGCATCTGGGCGAGGATGCCGTCGATGATCCGGATCAGGTTGGCCTGGGACGCGGACAGGGTGTTGATGTTGCCGCTGCCGATCAGGCCGGTCTCGATGTCGATGTCGATGCCGTCGAAGTTGTACGTCTTGAGGATCGGGACGATGGTCGCGACGAACCGGTCGGCGACGGTGGCGGAGCTGAGGTCGATACCGGCGGTGGCGCCGCCGATCGACAGCAGGATCGTCTGCCCGGCGGCCTTCGCGGCGCACATCTCGGCGGGCGTGGCCACCTTCACCCCGGTGTCCATGCCGTCCTGCCACAGCGCGGTGCCGTCGGACAGGATCACGGGGAAGGCCGCGTTGATCACGTTGTAGCCGTGCTGGCCGATCCGTGCATCGGTGATCGGGGTCCAGCCGAAGGGCGGGTGGACCCCGTTGGCGGCGCCGTCCCAGTTCTCCCAGTAGCCCTGGAGCACCTTGCCGGTGGGCCGGGACTTGACCGCACAGGTCTCGACGGCGGCGGCGGGCTGGGCGAGGGCGATGGTGAGGGGGGCGAGACAGGCGGTCGCGAGGGCGGCGGCCAGCAGGCGCAGTCTGCGGCGGAACATTCCTGACCTCCCGGTGGGAGTGGGTGAGTGGTGCAGGTGAATGTCGTAGACATGACAGTCGCGCGGTCCAGACCATTCGTCAATAGGTCTGGACCAATCGCGCGCTCCAGGGAGGCCCGGCTAACAAATGACAGATGACAGATATTGAAATCTGTCACCTGTCATGTCATCGTGGAGGTATGACGACGACACAGACACGTGCGCTCGGCAGGACCGGTCCCCGGGTCTCGGCTTTGGGCCTCGGCTGCATGGGCATGTCCGCGCTGTACGGCGACGTGGACCGGGCCGAGTCGATCGCGACGATCCACGCCGCGCTGGAGGCGGGCGTGACCCTGCTCGACACCGGCGACTTCTACGGCATGGGGCACAACGAACTCCTGATCGGCGAGGCCCTGCGCACGGCGTCCGCGGCCGGTCGTGAACAGGCGCTGGTCAGCGTGAAGTTCGGCGCCCTGCGCGACCCGGACGGCGGCTGGAGCGGGTACGACGGCAGGCCGGCGGCCGTGAAGAACTTCGCGGCGTACTCCCTCCAGCGCCTGGGCACCGACCACATCGACATCTACCGGATCGCCCGCCTCGACACGGACGTGCCGATCGAGGAGACGGTCGGCGCGATCGCGGAGCTGGTGGAGCAGGGGTATGTGCGGCACATCGGCCTCAGCGAGGTCGGCGCCGGGACGATCCGGCGGGCCGCCGCCACGGCCCCGGTCTCGGACCTCCAGATCGAGTACTCGCTGATCTCGCGCGGCATCGAGGCCGAGATCCTGCCGACCGCCCGCGAGCTGGGCATCGGCGTCACCGCGTACGGCGTGCTGTCCCGGGGACTGATCTCCGGTCACTTCAGCGCCGACCGGCAGCTCGCCGCCAATGACTTCCGCGCGATGTCCCCGCGCTTCCAGGGCGAGAACCTCCGGCACAACCTCGGCCTGGTCGAGGCGCTGCGCGAGATCGCCGGGCGCAAGGGGGTGAGCGTCGCCCAGATCGCCATCGCCTGGGTGCTCTCCAGAGGCGAGGACATCGTGCCGCTGGTCGGTGCCCGCCGCCGGGACCGGCTGACCGAGGCGCTGGGCGCGCTCGCCGTGACGCTGGACGGGCCGGACCTCGCGGCGATCGAGCGGGCCGTCCCGGCGGGCGCGGCGGCGGGTGACCGCTACCCGACGGGACAGCTGGCCCACCTCGACAGCGAACGCTGACCGGACCGCCGGGTGCGGCCCCGGGTACGGTCGATGACATGCCACCCACCAGCGAGACCCTCACCACCGAGCGCATCCTTGAGGTGACCGAGGAGGTGCTCCGCCGCCACGGCCCGGCCAAGGCCACCGTGGTCGACGTGGCCCGCGCACTCGGCGTCAGCCATGGCAGCGTCTACCGCCACTTCCGGACCAAGGCGGCGCTGCGCGAGGCGGTGACCAAGCGGTGGCTGGACCGTACGTCGGAGCGGCTGTCCGCGATCGCCGGGGAACACAGCGACCCGGAGGAGCGGCTGCGCTCCTGGCTGTGGGCACTGTTCGACGCCAAGCGCCGCAAGGCGGGCGAGGATCCCGAGCTGTTCGCGACCTACATGGTGCTGGTCGACGAGGCGGTCCAGACGGTCGACGACCATGTCACGGACCTCACCGCGCAACTGACCCGGATAGTCGGCGACGGGGTGGCGACGGGCGTGTTCAGCACGCCCGACGAACACCTCACGGCCCGCGCGCTGTTCCAGGCCAGCGGCCGTTTCCACGACCCGTGCTACGCGGCGGAGTGGGCACGCCCGGGGGTGGAGACGGATCTGGAGGCGCTGCTGGAGCTGTTGCTGGGGGGGTTGCGCTCGCAGTGACGTGGGGTGGCGTGGGGTGTTGCCGGGTGGTGATGCCGGGTGGGGTGCCGCCGGGTGCCGTGGCCTGGGGGCGCCCGGCTCGGATTGACCTGAACCGCTCTTGAGGTTCTACGTTCGGAGTGGCAAGGCGGGCCGGGCGGTGAGCCGGACGCGGGGCATGGGCAGGGCACGGGCTCTCGGAGTGGAAGTGGTGATGGGGATGCGGGCGATCCGGGTGCGGGAGTTCGGTGGGCCGGAGGCGCTGGTGGCGGAGCAGGTCGCCGATCCGGTGGCCGGAGCCGGGCAGCTGGTGGTGGGGATGGCCGCCGCCGACATCATCTTCCTGGACACGCTGCTGCGCACCGGCTGGGGCGGGGAGTACTTCCCGCTGAAGCCGCCGTACGTCCCCGGGGGCGGCGGCGCCGGGTGGGTGCTGTCGGTGGGGGAGGGGGTCGATCCCGGCTGGATCGGGCGCCTGGTGCTCGCGCGGGGCACGGGCGGCTATGCCGAGCGGATGATCGCCGAGGTCGAGGACACGGTGGAGGTACCGGACGGTGTGACGCCCGTGCGGGCGGCGGCTCTGCTGCATGACGGGGTGACGGCACAGATGCTGGTCGGCGAGGGACGGATCGAGCGGGGGGAGTGGGTACTGATCGCGGCGGCGGCCGGGGGAGCGGGCTCGCTGCTGGTGCAGTTGGCGCGGGAGGCGGGCGCGCGGGTGATCGCGGCGGCCCGGGGTGAGCGGAAACTGGCGCTGGCACGGGAGTTGGGCGCGGAGATCGCCGTGGACTACTCGGTGCCGGGCTGGCAGGGGCGGGTGGTGGAGGCGACGGGCGGCGCCGGGGTGGACCTGGCGTACGACGGCGCGGGCGGTCCCCTGGGCAGAGAGGTGTTCGAGACGGTGGCGAAGGGGGGCCGCTTCGTCACGTACGGCACGTCGAGCGGCTTGGCGGACATCGACCCGCACCTGGCAAAGCGGCGCGGTGTGACGGTGACCAACTCCCTGGAGTCCGGCTCGCCCGGCACGGAGGAGGTACGGAACCTCCTCACGACGGCCCTCACCCGCACGGCGCGGGGCGGGCTGCGTCCGGTGATCGGGGCGACGTACCCCCTGGAGCGGGCGGCCGATGCCCATCTCGCCCTGGCGAGGCGCGAGACGGTCGGCAAGTCCCTGCTGCTGATCCGGCCGGACGCTCAGCCGCTGCCGGGCGTGGGGTCCACGGTCGCCTGATGGGCCTCGGCGAGATGCTCCTGCGCCTTCAGCCAGGGCAGGAACTGCGCGCTCTTGCGCCAGTCGCAGGTGTCACAGCTGATGGTGCGCTGCGCACCGGTGCGTTCGACGCGCACCACATGCTCCCGTCCATGCTGATCCCATCGGCTCACCTTGCTCGTACCGATCTGCGGCATGACGACTCCAGCCTTCGTTTCGACGATCAGTTCGATCCGATCCGGGGTGAACTCTTTCACGCAGCGAGGAGCGTGCGACGGGAGCGGCGGTAACGGGGCTCACTCCAGGGGAAGGGGGAGGGCGTTCGTCGGCCCTGCCGGTAATCGGGGTGCGCCCGGCCCCGGCCCTTGGCAGGATCGCCGTATGCCGATCATCGAGGTGTCCCCCGGAGTCTCCCTCGCCTATGAGGGCTTCGGTGATCCCGGTGATCCGCCGGTGCTGCTGGTGATGGGGTTCGGTGCGCAGATGATCGCCTGGCACGAGGACTTCTGCCGGGCGCTGGCGGAGCGTGGACGGTATGTGATCCGGTACGACAACCGGGACACCGGTCTGTCGACGAAGTTCGACGATCACCCGGTGGACGTGGGGCGGTTCATGGCCGCGGTGAGTTCCGGGGATCTGGCCACCGCCGTGGAGATGGCCCCGTACAGGCTGACGGACATGGCCGATGACGGGCTGGGGCTGCTCACCGCGCTCGGGGTGGAACGGGCTCATGTGGTGGGGACGTCGATGGGCGGGATGATCGCCCAGACCATGGCCATCAACCGGCCGGAGCGGGTGCTGACGCTGACGTCGATGATGTCCTCGACCGGCGAGAGCGGGTACGGCGGGTCGAGTCCCGAGGCCCAGGCGGTGGTGGCCGGCCCGAAGCCCGCGGACCGGGAGGGTTATGTCGCGGCGGCGGAGCGGGAGATGGTGTGGGCGTCCAGGCGTTACGGCGACCCCGCTGTCCTGCGGGAGCTGGCCGCCCGCAGCTACGACCGCGCCTACTACCCGGCCGGGGCCGGGCGTCAGCTCGGGGCGATGATCCTCTCCGGCTCCCGCGCGGACGCGCTGCGGCGGCTGCGGGTGCCGACGCTGGTGATCCACGGCCTGGACGACACGTTGATCGACCCCAGCGGTGGACGGCGCACCGCGGATCTGGTGCCCGGCGCGAAGCTGGTCCTGATCCCCGACATGGGGCACGACCGGCCTCGCGAGCTGTGGCCGGAGATCCTCGACGCGGTGCAGGCGCATACGGCGGGGTGAGGCGTGTGGGGGGTGGCGGGGCACCCGCGCTTCCCGGCAGCGCCGGCCGAGTACAGGCGTCCTGACACGGCCGACGCCAAAACCGATTCCGTGTCGTCCTCCTTGGTGACAGCCCCAGTCGAACGCCACATCGATCTCAAGCACGCGCGTCGCCGCAGCGACGAACGGTGCCCCCGACGTGTGGCGGGGAACGGCGACGGCCCCCGCTCACCGCCCCAGCCCACACCACCTCCCGCGTCTCCCCCGCTCACCGCCCCACCCCCACCACCTCCCGCGTCTCCCCCGACTCCAGCCGCTCCGCCGTCCGTTCCGCTGTCCCCCGGGCCCACCGGCCGCTGGTCAGCAGGCCGATGGCGAGGACGGCGACTCCGCAGGCCACCAGGACCCACCAGCCCGGCCGGGCCGCCGCCACGAACGCGTCGGCGTACGACGCGCCCGCGAGCCCGGTCGCCAGTACCGCGCCGACGACCGCGACGCCCAGCGTCTGGCCCAGCTGGCGGCTGGTGGAGGCGACGGCGGAGGCCACGCCGGCCTGGGCGTCCGGCATGCCCGACACCGCCGTATTGGTGATGGGCGCGTTCACGAAGCCGAAGCCGATGCCGAACAGCAGATAGCCCAGGAACAGCGTCACGTCGGACGTCTCGGCGTGGAGCGCGGCGAACATCAGCGAACCCGCCGTCATCGCCACCCCGGCGATCAGCAGCGGCACCCGTGGCCCCCGGCTGCCCACCAGCCGCCCGGAGATCGGGGCGCACAGCATCGTCGGTACGGCCATCGGCAGCATCCACAGACCGGCGTGCAGGGCATCCAGGCCCCGGACGTTCTGGAGGTACAGCGTCGACATGAACAGGAAGCCGCCCAGCGCGGCGAACGCACTGATCGCGATCACCGTCGCGCCACTGAACGGCGCCGAGCGGAAGAACCGCAGATCGATCAAGGGCTCGGCCCGGCGCGGCTCCAGCCGGAGCAGAGCGATCAGGGCGATCACCGCCACGCCGGCGAACGGCAGCACGTACCCGAGTCCCGCGTGCGGCGCCTCGATGATCGCGTACGTCAGCGAGCCGAACAGCAGGATGATCAGGATCTGCCCGACCGGGTCCGGGCGGCGGGGCTTCGCGGCCCGCGACTCCGGCACGAACCGCAAGGTCAGCAGCAGCGCGGCGATCCCCACCGGGATGTTGATCCAGAAGATCGCCCGCCAGTCCACCAACTCCACCAGCAGCCCGCCGACCAGCGGACCGATCGCCATCGCGATACCGACCACCGCGCCCCAGGCACCGATCGCGCGGGCCCGTTCCCGGGGATCGGTGAAGGTGTTGGTGATGATGGACATGGCGACCGGGTTGAGCATCGAGCCGCCGGTCGCCTGGACCATGCGGAAGGCCACCAGCGTCTCCAGATTCGGTGCCACCGAACACAGCGCCGAGCCCAGCGTGAAGATGATCAGCCCCAGCTTGAAGACCCGTTTTCGGCCGATCCGGTCGGCCATGGAGCCCGACAGCATCAGCAGCGAGGCGAGGACGAGCGTGTACGCGTCGATCGTCCATTGCAGATCCGAGGTGGTCGCGTGCAGTTCGCGCTGCATCGAGGGCAGCGCGACGTTCAGCACGGTGTTGTCCAGGCTCACGATCAGCAGGCTCATACAGCAGATCGCGAGCACCAGCATGCGTCGGCGGGAGCTGAGCTGAGACATGAATTCCACTGTACGCCGACATCGATAGTGCGGCTAACTAACGAAAAACCCGTCAGCGGGCACGGCCCCTTCCCCCACCCGGCACAATGGAGGAATGCCCACGCCCGCCACCCCCGCGCAGCCCCCGCTGTCGATCGGCCCCTACACCGTCCGGCCGCCCGTCGTCCTCGCCCCCATGGCCGGGATCACCAACGCCCCCTTCCGCACCCTGTGCAGGACCTTCGCCGAAGGCGGAGCCGTCGTCGGGGGACGAGCAGCGGGCGGAGGCCGGGAAAAGGATGGCGCCGGCGGCAAAGGCCTCTTCGTCAGCGAGATGATCACGACCCGGGCGCTGGTCGAGCGCAACGAGAAGACCATGCAGCTGATCCACTTCGACGCCACCGAGACCCCGCGCTCGATCCAGCTGTACGGCGTGGACCCCGCCACCGTCGGCAAGGCCGTCCGCATGATCGCCGAGGAGGGCCTGGCCGATCACATCGACCTGAACTTCGGCTGCCCGGTCCCCAAGGTTACCCGCAAGGGCGGCGGCTCGGCCCTGCCCTTCAAGCGCCCCCTGCTGCGCGCGATCCTGCGCGAGGCCGTCACCGGCGCCGGCGCGCTGCCGGTGACGATGAAGATGCGCAAGGGCATCGACGACGACCACCTCACCTACCTCGACGCCGGAAGGATCGCCGTCGAGGAGGGCGTCACCGCCATCGCCCTGCACGGCCGTACGGCCGCCCAGCACTACGGCGGCACCGCCGACTGGGACGCCATCGCCCGGCTGAAGGAACACGTCCCGGAGATCCCGGTGCTCGGCAACGGCGACATCTGGTCCGCCGAGGACGCGCTGCGGATGGTCGCCGCCACCGGCTGTGACGGGGTCGTGGTCGGGCGCGGATGCCTCGGGCGGCCGTGGCTCTTCGCCGACCTGGTCGCCGCCTTCGAGGGGCGGGCGCACGACGTCGCCCGTCCGGCGCTGCGCGAGGTCGCCGACGTCATGGTCCGGCACGCGACCCTGCTGGGGGAGTGGATCGGCGACGAGTCACGCGGCGTCATCGACTTCCGCAAGCATGTCGCCTGGTACCTCAAGGGCTTCGCCGTCGGCTCGGAGATGCGGGGGCGCCTCGCGATCACCTCGACCCTCACCGAACTCCGCTCCGGGCTCGACGAACTGGACCTCGACCAGCCCTGGCCGTCCGGCGCCGACGGGCCGCGCGGGCGTACCTCCGGCAACAACCGGGTCGTCCTGCCGGACGGCTGGCTCAAGGACCCGTACGACTGCGCGGGCGTCGGCGAGGACGCCGAACTGGACACCTCCGGCGGCTGATCACTCCCCACCGGGAAGGCGCCCCCCTGGAGAGGCGGCGCCTTCAAGGCTTTCACAGGGCGCGGGGCCGTATCGATGTGCGGCTCCGCCGCGCGGGCGCGATCAACCACGAAGCACCCGCCCCCGCGCAGCCCCCCACCCCCATAGGCGCCTAAACGCCGCCGACCGCGGTCAACAGGGCCAGGGGCGAGGCCGCAGCCCGAGACTCCCGCACGCACGCGTGCGCGTAAGGAACCGGCCCCTCCCCACCCCGCTCGTACCCCGCGTACACCTCCGGCAGCCGCCCGCCCATCGCCACGGACGCCGCCACCACGCCCTGCGCCACCGCCCGCGCCTCGTCGTGCAGCCCGTAGCGGGCCAGGCCCAGCGTGATCAGCGCGTTGTCGTGCGGCCACACCGAACCGCGGTGGTACGACAGCGGGTGGTACGCCGACTGCCCGGCCGCCAGCGTCCGCACGCCCCAGCCGGAGAAGAAGTCCGGCTCCAGGAGCCGCCGGCCGACCACCTCCCCGTACTCCTTGTCCAGCAGCCCGGACCACAGCAGATGCCCGGCGTCGGACGCCAGCGCGTCCACCGCCCGGCCCTCGCCGTCCAGCGCCAGCGCCGGGAACGCGCGCTCGGACATCCAGAAGTCCCGCTGGAAACGGTCCCGCAGATCCGCCGCGGCCTGTTCGAGCAGCGCCGCGTACGTCTCGTCGCCCCACACCGTGCGCGACAGCCACGCCGTGCGGCGCAGGGCGTCGTACGCGTACCCCTGCGCGCCCGCCGCCATCACGGGTCCGGACGGACGGCTGCCGTCGGCGGAGCAGATCGCGCCGGGGGAGTCCTTCCAGTTCTGGTTGGCGAGACCGCCGCGGTCGGCGCGGTAGACGAGATAGCCGCGCGAGGTCAGGCCGCCGTGGTCCAGCATCCAGCCGACGGCCGCGCGGGCGTGCGGCTCAAGGCGCCGGGCCAGCACGCTGTTGCCGGTCTGCTCGACATACGCGCCGAGCAGCACCAGGAAGAGCGGCGTGGCGTCCACCGACCCGTAGTACCGCCCGTACGGCACCTGCCCGAAGTGCGCCAGCTCGCCGTGGCGCACCTCGTGCACGATCTTGCCGGGCTGGGCCACCGCGTCGGCGTTGGTCCCGGTGGCCTGGGTCGCGGCGAGCGCGGGGAGCGTGGCGGCGGCCAGCTGTGGCCGGTAGGGGAGCGCGAACAGGGAGGTCAGCAGGGCGTCCCGGCCCAGCAGGCTGAGGAACCAGGGGGCCCCGGCGGCCGGTACGCGCAGCTCCTCGCCGTCCGGGCCGGTCGCCGGTACGTGGAGGATGGCCAGGTCCGCCAGGCCGCGCGTACACGCCGCCGCCAGCTCCGGCCAGCCGGTCGGAAAGGCCACGCCCTCCATGAACGCGGCCTCCTGCGACCGTACCCACTCGGTCACCGCGCGCGGCGAGCGCGGCACCCGCAGGGCCCGCTTCTCCCCGTGCGGCCGGGCCATCACCCGCAGCAGCAGCTCGGCCGTGCCGTGCGCCGGGAGATCGAGGGCCCACACGAGGCGGCGGGCGCCCGTGCCGGTCTCCTCGACGGCGTCCGGGGCGGGCTCGGCGCTGACCGTCGTGGAGGACGTCCACTCGCCGCGCCGGTAGCCGAACTCCACCCCGTCGTCCAGGATCTCGCGGCGGCGCACGGCACCGGTCTTGGCGTAGGTGCGGTGGTCGGAGCGGAGTTCGAACTGGTCCGTGAAGTCGGCGTCGACGGTGAGCGCCAGCTGCACGGTGACCGGCACCGGCCGGTTGCTGGTCACCCGCAGCGACTCCACGAAGGAGCTCTCCGCGACCGCCTGTTCCCGAAAGAGCGTGCACGCGGGCGGCTCGGTGCGCCCGCCGCGCGGTACGAGCACGCACCGCGCGGTGTCGCCGCCGCCGACCGGCGCGAGCGCCTCCGGCACCGCCCCGTCCACGGTGAGCTGCCAGCGGCTCAGATGCCGGGCGTCGCGCACGAACAGGCCCTCGGGGGAGCCGCCGTGCCGCACGCCGCTGATGTGTCCGCTGTCGTCGACGGCCGCGAACGTGCCGCCGTACACGAGCAGATGCTGACGGTCCGTCATCCCCGGTCCCCTCCCTCGGCCGTGGCGGAGTCCGCGGCCGGTGCCATGGCTTGCAGCAGGTCGAGCGTGAGCGCGGCGGTCCAGCCGAAGCCGGCCGCGCCGCATGCCTCGCCGGTGTACGGGTCGACGTACTCGGCGAATCCGGACGTGCGCGCGCTGTCCACGAGGGCCGCCCGCAGGGCGTCCGCCCGCTCCGGCTCGCCGTGGACGCGCAGCCCGCGCTCCACCAGCCAGCCGGTGTTGAACCAGGCCGGCCCGCGCCAGTACCGGTGCGGGTCGAAGGACTCGCCCAGCAGGTCGTAGCTGGGCACCAGCCGGGTGGTGGCGCCCAGGCCGAAGTGCGGGCCGGTCAGGGTGGCGACGAGGGTGGCGGCGATCTCGCGCGGCAGCGTCGGCAGCAGCAGCGGGATCAGGCCGGAGACGGCCCGCTCGGGGATCAGTCCGCCGCCGCGCAGATCGCGGCAGAGGAACATCCCGGCGGCCGGGTCCCACAGCCGCTCGATCAGCACCGCCGTCAGCCGCTCGGCCCGCGCGTGGCGGGCGGTGCCGCTCGCGCCCAGTTCGCGGGCGATGCCCGCCAGCGCGTGCTCGGAGGCGATCAGCAGGGCGTTGAAGGAGGGGTCCTCGACGGCGAAGCCGCCGACGCGGGCCGACGGGCCCACGTCGGCCGAGCCGCCGATGTGGGCCGAGCCGGCGGTACGGGCGTCGCCGCCGCGGGCCGAGCCGCCGACGCGGGCCGAGTCGCCGGTACGGGCCGATCGGCCCGCGGCAGCGGCGGAGATACCGGAGATACCAGAGATGCCGGAGAGGTGGGCGTAGGGCACATCGGTGTACGCGCGGTCCCGGTAGTCCGCCGCCAGCCGGACATACCGCCCGTAGTCCAGGTCCGTCGGCCGGTCCTCGGCGGCGCCGTGGTCGAGGTCGGCGCGGCGGAAGGAGCGGGCCGGGGCCGGGACGACCCGGGCGAGCGGGGCGTCCCAGGCCGGGCTGTTGTCCATGCCCTGTTCCCACGGGTGGACCACGGACGCCAGCCCGCCGCCGCCGAGGTCGCGGCGGTGCAGCAGATACCGGTGCCAGGCGGCGAGCTTCGGGTACATCCCGGCCAGAAAGCCGCGCGCCCGGGACAGCCCGGGGTCGGCCAGATGGGTCAGCCAGACGGCCAGCGCGTGCACGGGTGGCTGCACGATCCCGGACGTCTGTACGGTGCACGGAGCGCCGGCGGCCCGTCCGGCGGTCGAGGAGCGCCAGAAGTCGGGGCTCGGGAAGTAGGCGTCGAGCGGCACGGAGGGGTTGAAGACGATGTGCGGGACCCGTCCGTCACCCCACTGGGCGCCGAAGAGCGTCTCCAGTTCGATCTGGGCCCGTAACGGCGACAGATGCCGCAGGCCGATCGCGATGAACGCGGAATCCCAGGACCACTGGTGCGGATACAGCCCGCGTGAGGGCACCGTCGAGGTCCCGGTCCAGTTCTGCTCCAGCACCCGTGCGGCGGCGAGCCGGGACGAATCCGGCGGCGGGGGATCGTATGCGATCTCCCGGTGCGCAGGTCGGGCGGTGAGTTGGGCGGTGCGATCCACTCGGGGCTCCCCGAAAGACATCCGGTCGGGTCGGTTCGGTCTTGGCCATCGTAGAGTTACGTCTATTTAACATGCAAAACCCAGGATGTAATGCAGACTTGGGAAACACAAGGGGGTGCGCATGACCGGTCGGATCGGGACTCAGACCAGCGCCGGTGAGCTGCTGGAACTCGTCCGCAGCGGACGCGCCACCACACGCGGCGCGCTCCAGCAGGTCACCGGTCTGTCCCGGGCCACGGTCGGGCACCGCCTCGACCGCCTCTTCCGCGCGGGCTGGCTGCGCGAGGGCGCCGGCGGCCCGGTCGGCTCCCCGCTCGGCGGACGCCCCTCGATCACCCTGGAGTTCGACGACGAGCACGCGGTCGTCCTCGCCGCCGACCTCGACACCCGGCACGCCCGCGCCGCGCTGCTCACCCTGACCGGCGAGATCCTCGCGGAGAGCGGCGGCACGCTGGTGGTGGAGGACGGCCCCGAGCCGGTGCTCGGCGAACTCGGCGGCTGGTTCGCCGAGTTGCTGCGCAAGGCCGGTCGGCGCCCCGAGGAGGTCTGCGGCATCGGTCTCGCGGTGCCCGGCCCGGTCGACACCGACACCGGCAAGGTGGTGGAGCCCCCGATGATGCCGGGCTGGGACGGGTACGACATACGGGGCCGCCTCGCCCGCTCCTTCGCCGACCACACCGGCTCCACCGCCTTCGTCCCGGTCCTCGTCGACAACGACGCCAACCTCATGGCGTACGGCGAACAGCGCACCGGGCACCCGGGCTGCGCCGCCTTCGTCCTGGTCAAGGTCTCCACCGGCATAGGGGCGGGGGTCGTGGTCGGCGGCACGCTCTTCCGGGGCATCGACGGCGGCGCGGGCGACATCGGCCACATCCGGGTCCCGGAGGGCGCGAAGGCGCTGTGCCGGTGCGGTTCGTACGGCTGTCTGGCCGCCGTCGCCAGCGGGGGCGCGGTGGCCCGGCGGCTGGCCGAGGCCGGGGTGCCCGCGGCGTCCGGCTCGGATGTGCGCGAGCTGCTCGCGGCCGGGCACCCGGAGGCGGCGGCGCTGGCCCGGGAGGCCGGGCGCAGTGTGGGGGAGGTGCTGGCGACGGTGGTGACGCTGCTCAACCCGGGCGTCCTGATGATCGCCGGGGACCTGGCGGGCATACCGTTCCTGACCGGCGTACGGGAGCTGCTGTACCAGCGGGCGCTGCCGCGCTCCACCGCTCATCTGGAGGTCGTGACCTCGCGGCTGGGGGAGCGGGCCGGGCTGGTGGGCGCCGGGGCGCTGGTGGTGGAGCATCTGTACGCGCCGGAGCGGGCCGAGGAGCGGTTGCGGGCGCTCGGGGTGTGAGCGCACGCTCGGGAGATGAGCAGTGGGTTTCCTCCCGGTTTCATCCGTTCGCCACCGGTCCGCATGGTGATACCCCGGCGCCCCCAGGGGCGTGATTCTCGCCACCCTTGATAAGGGTTCCGCTCAGATGAGCGAGTTGTGATCGACTGCACTTCTCAAAGAGTGGCACTGAGTGCCAATCGATGATCGTTCATCGAGCGAAATCAAACGTGTCATATGGCGCTCATGTGAGCGGAATGTGGGGCGTGGATCGGTGATCGCGTTCAAGAAGTGAACACATATGTGCGCGATTTCTTGCCAAGCCTTGACTTTCGATCCGGTGGCGGACGCGTGGTTACAGGCGCATGACGCACAAGTGGACGTACCCAGGCGCCTTGGATCTGGGTATGTTCCCGGCTGTCAGGGCAGCCACCGAGTCCTCCGAGGAGTTGGGACCCGTGTCGGAAAACCAGAAATTCGTTTACGACTTCACCGAGGGCAACAAGGACCTCAAGGACCTTCTCGGTGGTAAAGGCGCGAACCTCGCGGAGATGACCAATCTGGGCCTTCCGGTCCCGCCCGGCTTCACCATCACCACCGAGGCGTGCAAGGTCTACCTCGACAGTGGCGAGGAGCCCGCGGCACTGCGTGACGAGGTGAGCGCTCATCTGGAGGCGCTGGAGCAGCGCATGGGCAAGAAGCTCGGCCAGGCCGACGACCCGCTCCTGGTGTCCGTACGCTCCGGCGCGAAGTTCTCCATGCCGGGGATGATGGACACGGTCCTGAACATCGGCCTCTCCGACAAGTCGGTGCAGGGCCTGGTGAAGCAGTCCGGCGACGAGCGGTTCGCCTGGGACTCCTACCGGCGCCTCATCCAGATGTTCGGCAAGACCGTCCTCGGCGTCGACGGCGACCTCTTCGAGGAGGCGCTGGAGAAGGCCAAGGCCACCAAGAAGGTCACGGTCGACACCGAGCTGGAGGCGGCCGACCTGAAGAAACTGGTCACCGCCTTCAAGAAGATCGTCAAGAGGGAAGCCGACCGGGACTTCCCGCAGGACGCGCGCGAGCAGATGGACCTCGCCATCAAGGCGGTCTTCCACTCCTGGAACGGCGACCGGGCCAAGCTCTACCGCCGCCAGGAGCGCATCCCGCACGACCTCGGCACCGCCGTCAACGTCTGTTCGATGGTCTTCGGCAACCTCGGCCCCGACTCCGGCACCGGCGTCGCCTTCACCCGCGACCCCGCCTCCGGCTACCAGGGCGTCTACGGCGACTACCTCCAGAACGCCCAGGGCGAGGACGTCGTGGCGGGCATCCGCAACACGGTCCCGCTGGCCGAGCTGGAGCAGATCGACAAGAAGTCGTACGACCAGCTGATGCAGATCATGGAGACGCTGGAGAACCACTACAAGGACCTCTGCGACATCGAGTTCACCATCGAGCGCGGCCAGCTGTGGATGCTCCAGACCCGGGTCGGCAAGCGCACGGCCGGCGCGGCCTTCCGGATCGCCACCCAGCTCGTCGACCAGGGCCTGATCGACGAGGCCGAGGCCCTCCAGCGGGTCACCGGTGCCCAGCTCGCCCAGCTGATGTTCCCCCGCTTCGACGAGGACGCGAAGGTCCAGCGGGTCGGCCGGGGCATCGCGGCGTCGCCGGGCGCGGCGGTCGGCAAGGCGGTCTTCGACTCGTACACCGCGGTGAAGTGGTCCCGCTCCGGTGAGAAGGTCATCCTGATCCGCCGCGAGACCAACCCCGACGACCTGGACGGCATGATCGCCTCCGAGGGCATCCTGACCTCGCGCGGCGGCAAGACCTCCCACGCGGCGGTGGTCGCGCGCGGCATGGGCAAGACGTGTGTGTGCGGCGCGGAGGAGCTGGAGGTCGACACCAAGCGCCGCCGGATGACCGTCCCGGGCGGCCATGTGGTGGAGGAGGGCGACGTCATCTCCATCGACGGCTCCTCGGGCAAGGTCTACCTGGGCGAGGTCCCGGTGGTGCCGTCGCCGGTCGTCGAGTACTTCGAGGGCCGGATGCACGCGGGCGCGGACGACGCCGACGAGCTGGTGGCGGCCGTGCACCGGATCATGGCCTTCGCCGACCGCAAGCGCCGGCTGCGGGTGCGCGCCAACGCGGACAACGCCGAGGACGCGCTGCGGGCGCGGCGCTTCGGGGCGCAGGGCATCGGCCTGTGCCGCACCGAGCACATGTTCCTGGGCGACCGCCGCGAGCTGGTGGAGCGCCTCATCCTGGCGGACCACGACGAGGAGCGCGAGAAGTCCCTGAAGGACCTGCTGCCCCTTCAGAAGAAAGACTTCGTCGAACTCTTCGAGGCGATGGACGGCCTCCCGGTCACGGTCCGCCTCCTGGACCCGCCGCTGCACGAGTTCCTCCCCGACATCACGGAACTCTCGGTCCGGGTGGCCCTGGCCGAGTCCCGCCAGGAGCCCCACGAGAACGAACTCCGCCTCCTCCAGGCCGTGCACCGCCTGCACGAGCAGAACCCGATGCTGGGCCTGCGCGGGGTCCGTCTCGGTCTGGTCATCCCCGGCCTGTTCACCATGCAGGTCCGCGCCATCGCCGAGGCGGCGGCGGCCCGCAAGGCGGCCAAGGGCGACCCGCGCGCCGAGATCATGATCCCGCTGGTCGGCACGGTCCAGGAGCTGGAGATCGTCCGCGACGAGGCGGACCGGGTCATCGCGGAGGTGGAAGCGGCGACCGGCACGCAGCTCAAACTGTCCATCGGCACGATGATCGAACTCCCCCGCGCGGCCCTGACCGCCGGTCAGATCGCCGAGGCGGCCGAGTTCTTCTCCTTCGGCACCAATGACCTCACCCAGACGGTGTGGGGCTTCAGCCGCGACGACGTCGAGGCGTCCTTCTTCACCGCCTACCTGGAGAAGGGCATCTTCGGCGTCAGCCCCTTCGAGACGATCGACCGCGACGGCGTCGGCTCCCTGGTCGAACTGGCCGCCAAGGCAGGCCGAGCCACCCGCCCCGACCTCAAACTCGGCGTCTGCGGCGAACACGGCGGCGACCCCGAGTCCGTCCACTTCTTCCACGAGGTCGGCCTCGACTACGTCTCCTGCTCCCCCTTCCGCATCCCGGTGGCCCGCCTGGAAGCGGGCCGGGCGGCGTCCCGGTCCAAGGGCAGCGACCACCGCTGACCCCGCCCGCCATGGAGAAGGGCGGCACCCTGTGCGGGGGTGCCGCCCTTCGCGATTCCCCGCACCCCGGTTCCGTCACGGCATGTCCATGACCTGTCCATCCCGTTCCCACCCCGTTCCCACCCCGCTCCCATAGCGTCCCACTCCGCACGACCCCGTCGCCGACCGGCGGCGGGCCGGTCACGGCACCTCTTGGAGTGAGAGTGGAACGTCGTCACCTTCTGCGTGCGGCCGTCCTCGGCGGCTCGGCGGCTGCCTTCGGGGGCAGTCTGTGGCGGGGCGCGGCCTACGCGGCCCCGGCCCAGCCCGGCACCGGTCCCTACGGGGCGCTCGGCGCGGCGGACGCCAATGGCATCAGACTGCCCAGCGGGTTCACCAGCAGAGTCATCGCCCGCTCCGGGCAGGCGGTCCCCGGCACCTCGTACACCTGGCACAACGCCCCCGACGGCGGCGCCTGCTACGCCGACGGCAGTGGCTGGATCTATGTCTCCAACTCGGAGATCAGCCCCTCCGGCGGCGCGAGCGCGGTGAAGTTCTCGGCCGCCGGTACGGTCACGGCGGCGTACCGGATCCTGTCCGGCACCCGTACCAACTGCGCCGGGGGCAAGACCCCGTGGAACACCTGGCTGTCCTGCGAGGAGGTGTCCCTCGGCTACGTCTTCGAGACCGACCCCTGGGGCGTCAACGCGGCCGTCCGCCGGGACGCCATGGGCGCCTTCAAGCACGAGGCCGCCGCCGCCGACCCGGTCCGCAAGGTCATCTACCTCACCGAGGACGAGACCAACGGCCGCTTCTACCGCTTCGTCCCGACCACCTGGGGCAATCTCTCCGCCGGCACCCTCCAGGTGCTGGTCGCCGGCACCGCCACCTC
This sequence comes from Streptomyces sp. NPDC059477, assembly GCF_042749375.1. NCBI lineage: Bacteria > Bacillati > Actinomycetota > Actinomycetes > Kitasatosporales > Streptomycetaceae > Streptomyces > Streptomyces sp. NPDC059477. The sequence continues at coordinate 27,202 of NZ_JBHYUG010000081.1, forward strand.
CGGCTCCTTCAGCTGGGCCAACGTCCCCGACCCGGACGGCTCCCCGACCACCACCCGCACCCAGGTCTCCGGCTCCAAGTCCTTCAACGGCGGCGAGGGCTGCCACTACGCCGACGACACGGTCTGGTTCACCACCAAGGGCGACAACCGCGTCTGGCAGCTCAACCTGACGAACAACACCTACGAACTGGCCTACGACGACTCCCTCGTCACCTCCGGCACCGCGCCCCTGACCGGCGTCGACAACATCACCGGCTCCTCCTCCGGCGATCTCTACGTCGCCGAGGACGGCGGCAACCTGGAGATCTGCGTGATCACCCCGGCCGACGTGATCGCGCCGTTCCTGCGCATCGACGGCCAGTCCGCCTCCGAGATCACCGGCCCGGCGTTCTCCCCCGACGGCCGCCGGCTCTACTTCTCCAGCCAGCGCGGCACCAGCGGCAGTTCGTCCGGCGGGATCACCTACGAGGTCACCGGGCCCTTCCGGTCGTAAGGCCGTAGGGCCGCCTCCAGGGCGGTCCTACCAGCCGTACATCGGTGACGGGTGGGGCGCGCGGGAACTCCCGCCGGGGCGAAGGCGTTACGCACGGACGAATCCCCGGCGAGTTCACCGAGCCCCACCCGTCCACCGACACGGAGGCACGAACCATGACCCGGATCCACCCCTCCCGCCGCTCCTTACTGACCGGCGCCACCCTCGCGGCGGTCGCCGCGACCACCGGCACCGCCCGCGCCGGCTCCGGCGACGGCGACTCCGCACCCTGGCCCACGGAGTTCCCCCTCCCCGACGGCTTCCTCCCCGAGGGCATCACCATCGGCAGCCGCCCGTACGCCTACCTGGGCTCGCGTGCCAACGGCGCGGTCCTCCGCACCGACCTGCGCACCGGCCGGGGCGAGATCCTCCACCCGGGCGCCCCGGGCACCGTCTCCATCGGCCTCAAACTGGACACCGACGGCCTGCTGTACATCGCCGGCGGCGGAGGCGGCACCGCCACGATCATCGACACCCGCACCGGCGGGCAGCGCACCACCCACACCCTCACCACCGCCGCCCCCGCCTTCATCAACGACGTCATCCTGACCGGCGACCGCGCCTGGTTCACGGACTCCCGCAACCCGGTCCTGTACGGCGTCCCGCGCGCCCGGGGCGCCAAGGACATCCGCGAGCTGCCCCTGACCGGCGACTGGGTCCAGCTCCCGGACGTCAACAACGCCAACGGCGTCGTCGCCACGCCGGACGGCACGGACCTGATCGTCGTCAAGAGCACCCCCGGCGAGCTGTACCGCGTCTCCCTGCGCACCGGCACCGCCCGCCGCTTCACCCTCACCGGCGCCGACTCGGTGGCGGCCGGCGACGGCCTCGTCCGCATCGGCCACACGCTGTACGTCGTCCAGAACCGCCTCAACCAGGTCACCGTCTGGGACCTGGACCTCACCCGCACCCACGCCACCCTGCGCCGCACGATCACGGACCCCCGCTTCGACATCCCCACCACGGCCGCCCGCCACGGCAACCGCCTCTATCTGGTCAACGCCCGCTTCACCAGCCCCCAGCTGCCCGGCACCACGTTCAACGCGGTGTCGGTGCCGATCTAGCCGACGTCCCCTGTCCCCGCCGCCGGGCGGCCCCGGGCGTCGCCGCCCCCGACGGGCGGCTCGCCCGCCGGCGGGGGCGGCGCCGCCGCGGGGGCGGCCGCGCGGAGGCTGCCGGGGGCGCGCGCGGGGCCCCCCCCCCCCCCCCCCCCTCTCGCGCCCCTGCGCCGGGGGAGCCTCCCGCCCCGCCCACCGCGCGCCCCCCCCCCTCCCCCCCCGAGCCCCCACCCCCGACGGCCCCGCCCGGGCGCCAAGGGGCCGAAGGGCGGGCACGCTGGCGGTCACAACGGTGGAATCCGCCGTTCCAGACCGCTAGGAGCTTCCATGACCAAGGTGTCCATCGACTCGGACCACTGCATCGGGGCCGGTAACTGCTATCTCACCGCCCCCGCGGTGTTCGACCAGGACGACGACGGCTTCGGCATTGTGCGGCCCGGCAAGGAGGACGGCGGGGGCGATCCGCTGTTCCGGGAGGCCGCCCGGGGGTGTCCCGCCCAGGCGGTCGTCCTCACCGAGGACTGACCGAGGACTGACCGGGGACTGACCCAGGACCGACCGGGGACCGGCCTCAGGCCGCCCGTACGTCGTACACCCGCACCCCCACCCCCTCCTCGTCCAGGCAGCGGCCCGACTGAAGGTCGTAGCGCTGTTTCAGGAGGGGGGACGCGACGAAGGGGCGGCCCCGGTGGGTGCCGGTGAGGCCGCGCGAGAGGACGGCCGCGCCGCCGAACGGGTCGCGGTTGTCGATCGCGTACAGCGCTCCCGTGCGGTCGCGGAACAGGGCCACCTGGTCGCCGCCCGGGAGCAGCGCGGCCACGCCCCGGCCGGGGAGCAGGGCGCGCAGCTCGCAGACGGTCAGCCAGGTGTCGGGCGAGAGGCGGATCTGGACCCGGGCCTGGACCTGGGCCTTCTCGGTTTTCTCCGGGGCCGTCGTCATCGCTGGGCGGTTCCTTCCAGGACGGGGCCGGCGGCGGGGCGGCGGCCGATGGCGAGCAGGGGCAGGTCGGGCTTGATCTGGTCGCGCTCGGGGACGAAGCCGACGACCGGGTCGGGTGTGTCGGGGGCGTTCACGAACGACACGAAACGGGCCAGCTTCTCGGGGTCGGCGATGGTCGTCGCCCACTCGTCGCGGTAGTGCGCCACATGGTCGGCCATCAGCCGCTCCAGCTCCTCGCAGATGCCCAGGGAGTCCGCCACCACCACGTCCCGCACATGGTCCAGGCCGCCCGGCAGCCGCTCCAGCCAGGTCGAGGTGCGCTCCAGACGGTCCGCCGTACGGATGTAGAACATCAGGAAGCGGTCGATCAGACGGATCAACTCGGCGTCGGTCAGATCCTGGGCCAGCAGGTCCGCGTGGCGCGGGGTGGCGCCGCCGTTGCCGCCGACGTACAGATTCCAGCCGTTCGACGTGGCGATCACGCCGAAGTCCTTCGACCGGGCCTCCGCGCACTCGCGGGCACAGCCCGAGACGGCCGACTTGAGCTTGTGCGGGGCGCGCAGGCCCCGGTAGCGCAGCTCCAGGTCGATCGCCATCCGCACCGAGTCCTGGACGCCGTACCGGCACCACGTCCGCCCCACACAGGACTTCACCGTGCGCAGCGCCTTGCCGTACGCGTGCCCGGACTCGAAGCCCGCGTCCACCAGCCGTGTCCAGATCAGCGGCAGTTGCTCCACCCGCGCCCCGAACAGGTCGATCCGCTGACCGCCGGTGATCTTCGTGTAGAGCCCGAAGTCCCGCGCGATCTCGCCGATCACGATGAGCTTCTCGGGGGTGATCTCCCCGCCGGGGATCCGCGGTACGACGGAGTACGAGCCGTTCTTCTGGAGGTTGGCGAGGAAGTGGTCGTTGCTGTCCTGGAGCGCCGCCTGCTCGCCCTCCAGGACATAGCCGCTCGCGCCGATCGTGGCGGCGAGGGACGCGATGACCGAGGCCACCGCCGGTTTGCAGATCTCGCAGCCGTCGCCGTCACGGGCGCCCTCACGGCCGTAACGGCCGAGCAGCTCCCGGTACGTGGTGACGCGCAGGGCCAGGACGATCTCGTACAGCTCCTCGCGGGTCCGGGCGAAGCAGCCGCACAGGCCCTTGTCGATCTCGACGCCGCTCGCCTCCAGCTCGGCGGTGACCAGCTGGCCCAGCACCTTGACGCAACTGCCGCAGCCGGTGCCCGCCCTGGTGCACTTCCTGACCTCGGGGACCGTGGCGCAGGAGTGGTCCGTCACCGCCGCGCGGACCGCGCCCTTGGACACGTTGTGGCAGGAGCAGATCACCGCCTCGTCCGGCAGCGCGGACGGCCCGAGCTGGGCGCCGCCCACCGCCCCGGCGGGCAGCACCAGCGACTCGGGGGCGACCGGCGGGACGGAACCGGTCAGCGCGCGCAGCGTCCCGTACGCGTCCGCGTCGCCCACCAGGATGCCGCCCAGCAGGGTGCCGTCCCGGCCCATGACCAGCTTCTTGTACAGGCCCGAGCGGGCGTCGGAGTACACCACCTCCAGACAGTCCGCCGCCGTGCCGTGCGCGTCGCCGAAGGACGCCACGTCCACGCCGAGCAGCTTCAGCTTGGTGGACAGATCGGCGCCTGTGAACGCGGCCTCGGCCGCCGCGATGGTCGCCGCCGCCGTCTGCGCCTGCTCGTACCCCGGCGCCACCAGCCCGTACACCCGGCCGTCCACCGTCAGCGCGCACTCGCCGATCGCGAACACCGACGGATCGGTGACCGTACGGCACTGCGCGTCGACCGCGACGCCGCCGCGCTCGCCCACCGCCAGCCCGCAGTCCCGGGCCAGCTGGTCGCGCGGGCGGACACCGGCGCTGAACACCACCAGGTCGACGGCGAGTTCGCCCCCGTCCGACAGCCGCATCCCGCTGACCGCGCCCGCCGCGTCCGTGACGATCTCCCGCGTGCCCACCCCCGTGTGCACGGTCAGGCCCATGCCCTCGACGGTCCGCAGCAGGGCCGCGCCACCGCCGTCGTCCACCTGGACCGGCATCAGCCGGGGCGCGAACTCCACGATGTGCGAGGTGAGTCCCAGCCCTTGCAGCGCCCCGGCCGCCTCAAGACCGAGCAGCCCGCCGCCGACCACCGCACCGACCCTCGCCCCCGTGCCCGTCCCGGCCCCCGCCCTCGCGTACGCCTCGATGGCGAGCAGGTCGTCGATCGTGCGGTACACGAAACAGCCCTCGGCGTCCTTGTTCGCGACCGGCGGTACGAACGGGTAGGAGCCGGTGGCCAGGACGAGGGTGTCGTAGGCGAAGACGTGCCCCGAGCGGGCGGTGACCGTGCGCGCGGCCCGGTCGACCGTCACCGCGGGGTCGCCGATCCGCAGCTCGATGCCGTGCGCGTCGATGAACTCCGCGTCGGTGAGGGAGAGTTCCTCGGGGGTACGGCCCGCGAAGTACGACGTCAACCGGACCCGGTCGTAGGCCGGGCGGGACTCCTCGCACAGCACGACCACCCGGTGCGTGGCCGTCAGACCGCGCTCGGCGAGCGCCTCCAGGAAGCGCTGGCCGACCATGCCGTGTCCGATGAGCACGATCGTGGGGGTGGCCCCCGGGGCGTCGGTCATCGGGGCTCTCCTTCGTGGGTACCCCGTCCTTTAGGGCGGGGAGGAAACGAAGCTCCTGCGGAGCAGGGCGGGGAAAGCCGGTTCGCCGCCAGGGCGGACCGGCGTCCACCGTCCACCGGCCAACAGCCGTCACTAACACGGGAGCTAATACGATGTGAGGCATGGCGCAGCAGGTCAAGCGGGCTTTCAAGTACCGCTTCTACCCCACGGACGAGCAGGCAGCTGAGCTGTCGCGCACGTTCGGCTGCGTCCGCCTCGTCTACAACAAGGCACTGGAGGAGCGCACTCGGGCCTGGTACGGCGGGCAGCACCGCATCTCCTACGTGCAGTCGTCCGCCGCGCTGACGGAGTGGAAGAAGACCGAGGACCTCGCCTTCCTGACGGAGGTGTCCTCCGTCCCGCTCCAGCAGGCGCTCCGCCATCTCCAGACGGCGTTCGGGAACTTCTTCGCCAAACGGGCCAAGTACCCCCGGTACAAGAGCCGGAAGAAGTCCCGCGCGTCCGCCGAGTACACCCGCTCCGGCTTCAAGTTCCGGGACGGGCGCCTCACGCTGGCGAAGATGGCCGAGCCGCTGGACATCCGCTGGTCGCGTCCGCTCCCGGAGGGTGCGGAGCCGACGACGGTGACCGTGTCCCGCGACGCCGCCGGACGCTGGTTCGTGTCGATGCTGTGCGATGACCGCATCGCCCCGGCCCCCGCCACCGATGTGGCAGTCGGTATCGACGCCGGGACCACCTCCCTGGTGACCCTGTCCACCGGAGAGAAAGTCGCCAACCCCCGGCACGAGCGCCGGGACCGGGCCCGTCTCGCCAAGGCACAGCGTGAGCTGTCGCGGAAGGCGAAGGGCTCGGCCAACCGGGAGAAGGCCCGGCGCAAGGTCGCCAAGCTCCATGCGCGGATCGCCGACCGGCGCCGTGACTTCCTGCACAAGCTGTCGACTCGTCTCGTCCGTGAGAACCAAACGGTCGTGATCGAGGACCTCACCGTCCGCAACCTGCTGAAAAACGGCAGGCTTGCGCGAGCCATCTCGGACGCGTCGTGGACGGAACTCCGCTCCATGCTGGAGTACAAGTGCGCCTGGTACGGGCGCGAACTCGTCGTGATCGACCGCTGGTTCCCCAGTAGCAAGCTGTGCGGAGCCTGCGGCACGGTCGCGGCGAAGATGCCGCTGAACGTCCGTGAGTGGACGTGTGACTGCGGTGCTGTGCATGACCGCGACGTGAACGCGGCGCGCAACATTCTCGCGGCCGGGCTGGCCGTGTCTGCCTGTGGAGACGGTGTAAGACCTCAACGGGAGTCCTCCCGGACGGGGCGGTCGTCGGTGAAGCAGGAATCCCAGCGGGCGACCGCTGGAATCCCCCGCCTTTAGGCGGGGGAGGAAGTCAATCAGGGGCCTCCGTCGCTACCACTCGCGCATTCGACGTCATGCAGCGCAGCCTGCGGGGTGGGTGTTACCCGGCCGCATCCCCCCTGTTTCCCGAGGGGAACGCTGCCCTCAGCGGGTGGGGCGGGCCGGTGTGAGGGGTGTGCGTCGTCGGCGCGGCCGGATGCCCGCCGTGTGCGCCGCGCCCCCGGCAGACGGGCAGGCAGACATGCGGGCGGACCGCCCGGACCTCAGATCCCCCTCAGGTTCATGGACGCCACCACCACCCCAGACCTAGGGTCGCGATCATGCCCGACATATCGCTGACCACCCTGGCCGTACTGTGTCTCGCCGCCCTCGCGGCGGGCTGGATCGACGCCGTGGTCGGCGGGGGCGGGCTGCTGCTGCTCCCCGCGCTGCTGCTCGGCCTGCCCGGCTCCACCCCGGCCGCGCACGCCCTCGGCACCAACAAGGCGGTCGCCATCGTCGGCACCACGGGCGCGGCCATCACCTACGCCCGCAGAGCACCGGTCGACGTCCGTACCGCCGTGCGCATCGGGCTGGCGGCGCTGGCCGGATCGTCCGGGGGCGCCTTCTTCGCGGCCGGGATGAGCACCGAGGTGCTCAAGCCGGTGATCATGGTGGTGCTGCTGGGCGTGGCGGCCTTCGTGATCCTCAAGCCCGCCTTCGGCACCGCCACATCGCCGGGACCGGCCTCCCGCCGCCGCAACCTCGCCGCGATCGGCCTCGCCGGCCTCGGGATCGGCTTCTACGACGGTCTGATCGGCCCCGGCACCGGCACCTTCCTGGTCCTCGCCCTGACCGCCGTGCTCCACCTCGACCTGGTGACCGCCTCCGCCACCGCGAAGATCGTCAACTGCTGCACCAACGCGGGCGCCCTCGCCATGTTCGCCTGGCAGGGCGCGGTGCTGTGGCAACTCGCGGCCCTGATGGCGGTCTTCAACCTCGCGGGCGGCATGCTCGGCGCCCGCACCGCCCTGAAACGGGGCAGCGGCTTCGTCCGGGTCGTACTGCTGACGGTGGTGTTCGCGCTGGTGGCGAACATGGCGTACGAGCAGTGGATCGCGTGACGGACACCGCCGGTCGATACACCTAGCCCCGCCGCACCAGCAGCTCCACCACCCCCGTTATGTCCTCGTCCCCATGTCCGTCGGCCAGCCGGCGGGCGCTCAGCCACATCAGCGGGGTGATCAGCTCCGGGCTGACGCCCTGCTCCTCGGCGGCGCGCAGCATGATCCGGTTGCCGGAGACCAGCATGGCGAGGTTGGAGACCACGCCCTTGCCGTAGTCGCCGGATTCCAGCTGCTCGGCCATCTGGTGGGCCGCCGGCGTCATCGCGTTGACCCAGTCGACCAGCAGCGGCGCGAACTCCTTCGGCGCGATGTCCTCCCGCCGCACCAGCGCGAAGGCGTGCAGCAGCCCCGAGAACAGCCCGTCCAGCGCGCCGAGCAGCGCGACATCGTGCAGCGCGGCGAAGCCGGGGTCATCGCCCACGTACGAGGTCCCGGCGGGGACGGCCAGGGTCTCCCGGTGCTCCTCGAAGAGCGCGGCCGAACCGCTGTAGAAGACATAGCCGCCGGAGTCCGGCACCCCGATCATCGGCGGCACGGCCATGATCCCGCCGTCCAGGAACCGCGCCCCCCGCGCCTTCGCCCAGGCCGCCCGGGCACGGCCGTCCTCCGGTGTCCCGGTGGTCACATTGACCAGGTCGCGCCCGGTCAGGTCGGCGTCCGCGAGCGCCTCGCCGACCGAGTCGTCGTCCAGCAGACAGGCGACCACCAGCCGATGGGCGGCCACCGCCTCGGCCGCGCTCGCGGCGACGGTCGCGCCTTCGGCGCCCAGCGCCTCGGCACGGGCGGGGGTGCGGTTCCATACGGTCACCGGATGCCCGGCGGCGAGCCAGGCACGGGCGAGGGCGGTACCCATGGCCCCGGCGCCGAGCAGGGTCAGGGGGGTGCGGGTCGGGGGAGTGGGGGTGGCGGGGGAGGTCGTCGTGTCGGTCATGGCGTTTAGCCTGGTCGCAGGGAACGTGCCTGCTCAAGTACGTACTTCGGAGTGGGCGGTTACCTCGGGGTAAGTGTCCTGCTCGGGGGCGTGACGACAGAAGCGTCCTGCCGGGGGGCGTGACGACGGAAGGGGTCCGACATGCCGAACGGGCGACGGCCGGGAGCGCCGGGAGCGTACGTCTGCGGGATCGACGCGGCGATGGATGTGATCGGCGGCAAGTGGAAGGTGCTCATCCTCTGGGCGCTGGACGAACGGCCCCACCGTTTCGGCGAGCTGCGCCGGGAGCTGCCGGGCGTCACCGAGAAGGTGCTCGCCGCGCAACTGCGGGAGCTGGAGGCGGACGGGATCGTGCACCGGGAGGAGTACGACGAGGTCCCGCCCCGCGTCGAGTACTCGCTGACCCCGCGCGGGGTCACCCTCAACGAGGCGCTGGAGCCGCTGGGGCGGTGGGGGAAGCGGAATGTGCTGGGGGTGGAGCCGGCGCCGGTGCTGCCGTGACGTGTGAGCCGTCACCGACGAGTGAGCCGTCACCCGGCAGTCCCTGACGCTGTGACCTACCGGCTGCCCGTCAAATGGGCGAACACGACCACGTTCCCCTGGTACCCGGTGTCCCGCGAGTACCCGCCGCCGCAGGTGATCACCCGTAGCTCGGGCCGCGCGGCGGCGCCGTACACCTTCTCGTCGGGGAAGGCGTCCGCGTCGTAGACCTCCACGGCGTCCACGGTGAACTCGGCGACCGAGCCGTCCCGCCGGTCCACCTCGATCCGGCCGCCGCGCTTGAGCGCGCCGAGCCGGTAGAAGACGGCGGGCCCCTGGGCGTTGTCGACATGCCCGGCGACGATCGCGGTACCGGTCTCACCGGGGGTGGTGCCGGCCTCGTACCAGCCGGCCAGGTTCTTCCGCGCGGCGGGCGGCACGTCCAGGCTGCCGCTCGGTGTCAGGCCGAGGCCCATCAGGGGGGCGTCCACCCGGATCGCCGGGACCCGGATCCGGTCCGGCGGGGAGGGGGGCAGCGCGGGCGCGGCGGCGCCGGGCGCGGCCGGGGCGGTGCCGGGTGCGATCGGGGCGGTGCCGGACTGGGCGGCGGACGGCTGCGGCGGGGCGTGCGAGGCGCTGCCGCCGCCGAGCAGCCAGATGCCCGCGCACAGGGAGACGACGGTGACGCCGGCTATCGCGGCGTCCCCCACTTTCCGCATGACGACCCCTCTCGTCGGCTCTCCTCGGCGCCCCTTGCACCTCTCACACCTCTTGTGTCGCCCTTCGGGCTGGGCCCCGTGCCCCCTCCGGGCCGCGAGGGGCGTCGGACCCGGAGGGGAGGGGACATGCGGTACCGGCGGACGGACAGCGGAGGGTGCCCGTCACATCCCGTCGCCTCTCGCCCGGCGATGCAGGAGCCAGGTACCGCCCGCGGCGGCGACGGCCAGCGCCGCCACTCCGGCCGCGGTCTGCACGGGGTCGGGGCCAAGGGCACCGCCGACCCCCGTCTTCACACTTCCCCGCGGATATGTCTGCCCATGGGCCGCGCTCAGCGCGACCACCAGGTCGCCCACCGCCTGCCGCCCGCCCTCGGCGCACTTGGCGACGATCTCGTACGTCCCCGGCTGCGCGCTCGACGGCACCTGGAACTGGCCGATCGCGTTGCCCTCGTCCGCGCTGGGCGCCAGCGCGAAGCGCCCCGCGCCGACCGCGCTGGCGTCCCCGTCGATGGTCCCGCGCTCCCCGCAGG
>NZ_JBHYUG010000082.1:0-37013 GCF_042749375.1 Streptomyces sp. NPDC059477
CCCCGCCTCCCCCCCACCCCGCGCGCCGGGGTGGGGCCCGCCCCCCTCGACCCCCCCCCCTCGGCTCGCGACCGGCCGCCCCGGCTCGGTGAACGTTTCCGGGTCCTGACCGTGGGTCAGCGTGGCGCGCCCGCCCGGCAGCAGACCCTGAGGGCGATGATCGACTGGAGCTGGGAGCTGCTCGGCGCGCCCGAACGTATCGTGCTGCGCCGCCTTGCCGTGCACCGCGACGGCTGTGACCTGGCCGCCGCCGAAGCGGTGTGCGAGGGCGACGGCGTGGCCCGCGAGGACGTGCTCGACCTGGTGGCCCGGCTCGTCGATCGGTCGCTCGTGGTGGTGACGGATGGCCCGAGCGGGCCCCGCTACCGGCTTCTGGAGTCCGTCGCCGCGTACGCCGCCGAGCGGCTCGACGAGAGGGAGGATCTCACCGCCGTACGCGACCGCCATCTGCGCCACTACCTCGCGCTCGCCGAACGGGCCGAGGCCCGGTTGCGGAGCGCGGACCAGCGGACCTGGCTGGCCCGGCTGGACGCGGAGGCAGGCAATCTCCGCGCGGCGCTCGACGAGGCGGTGCGCCGCGCCGCCGCCGGACGGGCCGACGAGGCCATACGGCTCGCCACCGGCCTGGCCTGGTGGTGGCTGCTGCGGGGCCGTCTCACCGAGGCCCGGCGCAGCCTGGCGGCCGTCCGCGCCGCCACACCCGACGCGACCAGCCCCGAACTCGCCCTGCTGCACACCGCGTTCGCACTGCTCACCGGCGACCACACCGAGTCGCCGACGCCCTTGGCCGCCGACGCCGTCACGGACCCCGTACGACGGGGCCGGCTGCTCTGGCTCTGCGCGTACGGCCTGTTCGGCGCGGGCGACACGACCGCCGCCGCCGACCTCGACACCCGGGCGCTCGCACTCTTCGAAGCCAGCGGCGAGCCCTGGGGCACCGCCGCCGCACTCGCCCTGCGGGCCACCCTCGCCCTGACCCGCGGCGACCTCGACACACTCGGCCGGGACGGCCTGCGCGCCGCCCGGATCTTCGACCGGCTCGGCGACCGCTGGGGCAAGGCACAGACCGTGTCACCGCTCGCCGCACTCGCCGAGATCAAAGGCGCGTACGACGAGGCCGCCCGCCTCCAGTACGAAGGGCTGCGCATCGCCCGGGAGCTGGGACTGGCGGCGGAGGTATCCGCGCGGCTGTCCGGGCTCGGCCGGCTCGCCCTGCTCGCCCACGACTGGGAACGGGGCCGCGGCCTGCACGAACAGGCCCGCCGTATCGCCGTCGAACAGGGCTACAAGTACGGCGAGATCCACGCCGAGATGGGCCTCGCCCTGGGCGCGCGCCGCTCCGGCGACCTCGACGCGGCCCAGGCGCATCTCCTGCACATCCGCGACGGCTACGCCGACGTCTCCTCCGAGGCCGGCGACCACCTCCTCCTCGCCGAGCTGGGTTTCCTCGCGGAACTCCGCGGCGATGCCGCCCAGAGCCTCCACCATCAGCTGCGCGGCCTGCGCGTCGCCCGCTCCCTTGCCGAGCCGCGCGCCCTCGCCCTCTCCCTGGAGGGCCTCGCGGGCGCCGCCGCGGCACACGGGCACGGGCCCGCCGCCGAGTGCGCCGCACTGCTGCTCGGCGCGGCGGACGCGGCCCGCCGAGAAGCAGGAGGCCCGCTGCCACCGGCCGAACGCGGCGACGTCGACCGGGTGACGGCCAGGGCACGGGCGGCCCTGGGCGACCCGGCCTTCACGGAGGCATTCGGGCACGGCACCCGACTCACCGTGGCGGAAGCCCTCCGCCACGCCAGTAAGGCACTGGGCTGGCCCCAGAGCCCGACAGGGGGCGAACCGGTCGACGGCCGGTCGTCCTGAGGGCCTGTGCCGTCGCTGGTATGGGTGAATGCATGTGTCCGGGCTCGCCCGGTCCGGCCGGGCCACAGCCATGTTTCGGCGCGCTCACCTCCGCGTCCGGTACGCGGGTTCGGCCGGAGCCGGTTGACGTGGGGCCCCGGGCGTCTTCGTCCGTTCTATAGCGTTTGCGGCGCGTGGAGAGATCATCCGCCGCGCATGATGACTCTCGTCGATCCGGAAGGCCCCTATGGCCATGCCTGTGCACTCCGTGGACTCCGTGCCCTCGATGGCCTCTGGTGCACCGATCACCGCCGCAGCCACCCCAACCACCGCACACGAGCGGGAGCGTCTGGCGCGGGCGGTCCGCGCCTTCGACTGCGCCGCCACCCGCATGCTCCTGATCAGCGACGGACTCACCACCCCGCTGCTGGAGGCAACCCTCGGCGCGCCCCTGGAGGTACAGGTGACACACCTGTCCACCATGCCCAGCGGCTCCGTATGTCCGGTGATCAGTGCCCTGTTGGAGTGCGCCGCGTCGGACCGGTTCCTGGTCCGGCGTACGACTCTGGCACTGCCGGCCGGTGAAGCGGTGTCGGAGAACACGATGGTCCTGCGCCTGGGCGTGGACCCGCGCATCGACCGGGTGGCCACCGACCGCACCCGCCCGATCGGCTTCGCGCTGGCCGAGGCCGGTCTGTTGCCCTGGCGGCGGATCCTGCGCGTCGGAACCTCCCGCTGGCCACTGACCGGCGACGCGCCGCGCTGTGCGGCCAAGACCTACCTCCTGTACACGGCTGCCGGCCCGGTGATGTGCATCGAGGAACGGTTCAACCCCTGCCTGATCTCCGCACGGCCGGCCGCAGGCCGCGCGAACGCCTCCGCCGTCGAAATCGCCGAGCTTCCGCTGCTCACCCCCGAAGGAATCGCATGTTCCGGCAAAAGCTCCTGACCTCCCTCGCCGGCGGGGCCGACCGCCCGGCTGTGGTGGACGACTTGGGCCCCGTCAGCTACAGCAACCTGGACTTGTGGTCCGACCGGATCACCACGGTCCTCGGTGACCACGCCGAGACACTGGAGGAGGCGTCAGGGGAGGCGCCGGGAGAGCTGTGCACCGCCCTCCTGCTGCCCAACAGCGCCGCCTGGCTGGCCGGTTACCTGGGCGCGCTGAAGAGCGGCGCGGTGGTCGCGCCGCTCAACGCCGCGCTCACCCGGGCCGAGATCACCAAGGTCCTGGCCGGCGCCCGGCCACGGCACCTGCTGACCACACCGGAGCGCGCCGCCGAGATGGCCGCCTTGTGCCAGGAACTGCGCCTGTCCACCCATGTCCACACCCTTGACCCCGCGACCCGACCCACGTCGCTGTCGGCACCGGCAGGTCCCGGACCCCGGCCCATGGCCGCCCAGCCCCCCGACCCGCAGGACCCATGCCTGATCATGCACACCTCCGGCAGCACCGGGGCCTGCAAAGGCGTCGTACAGAACGAGCGGTCGCTGCACCTTGCCACCGGCACCTGGCACCGCCTGCACCGCCTACCCCAGGACGTGGTGGCCGTCCCACTGCCGATGGCCCACACCTACGGCCACCTCGCCGCGGTCAGCACCCTGCTGGCCGGAGCCACCCTCATCGTCTCCGCCTCCTGCGGGCCCGAACAGTGGGCACGGCTCCTCCAGAGCCACGGCGTCACCATCCTCGAAGCCGTCCCCACCCTGTACACACGGATCCTGCGCACACCCCCGTTCCAGCAGCACAGCAAGCCCGCCCTGCCGCACCTGCGCCGATGCCTCAGCGGAGGCCAGCAGGCGCCCCAGGCCCTGCGCGCGCAGTGGCAGCAGCGCACGGGCGTCCCGTTGGTGCAGAGCTGGGGCATGACCGAGCTGTCCGGGGCCGGACTGTGCGCCGCCGAGGACCTTCCGCGGTGCCTGGACAGCGTGGGCCTGCCGCTGCCCGGAGTCGAGGCCAAGGTCATGGATCCGGCCGACCCGCAATCAGAGAGCCCCCGGGACCAGGAGGGCGAACTGTGGGTCCGGGGGCCCCAGGTGACCGCCGGATACCGGAACACCTCCGGGCAGGTCCAGCCGGCCGCCGACAGCGACGGTTGGCTGCACACCGGCGACCTGGCGACCCGCGACGCCCACGGCTGCGTACGGATCGTCGGCCGCAGCAAGGACGCCATCATGACCGGCGGCTACACCATCCAGCCAGGGGAGGTCGAGGAAGCGCTGCGCTGTCACTCGGCCGTGCGGGACGTCGCCGTACTGGGCCGCCCCGACCCCGACCGGGGCGAGGTCCCCCACGCGCTGGTCGTCCTCAACAACCCCCAGGCCGCCCCCAGCAGCGGAGAACTCATCGAGCACTGCCGCACCCTGCTGGCCCGCTACAAAGTCCCGCGCACCATCGACTTCGTCACCCACCTGCCGCTGTCCCCGGTGGGCAAGCTCGACCGCCCGGCCCTGCGGCGGGAGTTCGCCGACTCCGCCGGGCAGGCAGGATGAGCCCGCGCCCGACGACTGCGGTGCCTGCCCCCCGAACCCGGACAGCCGGTACACCCGCCGCGCCGATCCCCAGTCCGATCCCGTCCTCACCACGGTACGGCGCGACCGCCCGGCCCCGATCCAGGAGCACGCCATGACACCAACACCGCCATTGACACCGGCATCGACACCCACCGCCCCCGTCATCCTGCTGACCGGCGCAACCGGCGGCCTGGGAACCGCCCTGGCCCAGACACTGGCCGCCCGAGGCACCCGCCTGGGCATCACCGCCCGCACACCGGACACACTGCACGCCCTGGCCCGCCGACTCGCCGCCACCGGAGCCGACGTCGTACCCCTGGTCTGCGACGCGGCGGACCCCGCCGACGCCGAGGCGGCCACCGGGCGGCTCATCGCCGCCTATGGACGCATCGACGCACTGATCGCCAACGCAGGTGTCGAGGGACCGGTCGGCCCGACCTGGGAACTGCCCCTGGACGACTGGTGGTCCGCGGTGCGCACCAACCTCCTCGCCACCGCGGCCACCGCCCACACCGTCCTGCCGCACATGGTCCGACAGCGCTCCGGACGGATCGTCAGCGTCAGCAGCGCCGCCGGCCACCATCGATGGCCCACGCTGTCCGCCTACTCGGTGTCGAAGGCCGCGGGGATCAAGTACATCGAGAACATCGCGTACGAGGCACGCGCACACAACATCCAGGCGTTCAGCCTGCACCCCGGCCTGCTGCCGACCGGACTGAGCACCACGGCCCTCGCCGCCGCTCCCACCTCGCACTGGCACGAGCGCCGTAGCACCTGGGTGCGGAACCAGCTGGCCGATGGACATGGCACCCCCGTCCACCGGGCCGTGGACGCCGTCATCGCCCTGCTCGACGGCGACGCCGACCACCGCTCCGGCAGCTACCTCACCGTCGAGGACGTCCTGGACACCGACACCGCCGACCAGCACCTCCCCGACGCCCCCACTCGCCCGGCGGGCACGCAGCACCACTGACCGGCGCTCCAAGGCGTGGTGGCTACGGATGGTTGGCGCGGTCGGCCGGAGTTGCCGCAGGACCAAGCGCATCGGGCGGGCGATGATTCTTCCCGAGCAGGGCGGCTACGAGGACAGCGCCGAGCGCGAGAAGGACGGCAGCGACGATGAGCGCGAGCCGGAAGCCCTCCGTCGCGGCGTGCGAGGTGTCCTCCTCCGGTACCGCCAGGACGACGAGCACCGCCACCCCCACGGCGCCGCCGACCTGCTGGACGGAGCTGAGGACGGCCGATCCGAGTCCGGCGTCCTCCCCGGTGGTGCCGGTGAGCGCGGCGATGGTCAGGGCGGGGAGCGCCAGTCCGTTTCCGAGGCTGGTGACGAGCATGCCGGGCAGTACTCCCCAGGCGTAGCCGTCGCCCGGTGCCACACCGGACAGCAGCAGTAGCCCGGCCGCGCTGATCAGGAACGACAGGACGAGAGCCGAGCGCATACCGAGCCGCGCCACTGCCCTGGAGGAGAGCCACATGCCCGCGAGGATGCCCGCGCCATAGGGCAGATAGGCGAGTCCGGCCGTGAGCGGTCCGTAGCCCAGCAAGGTCTGGAGATGCACCATCAGCAGGAAGGCCATCGCGTACATGGCGGCGGAGAAGAGCAGCGTCGCCCCATTGGCGACGGCGCGGAAGCGGAAGGAAAGGAACGACAACGGCACCAGCGGCTCGGCGGTCCGCCTCTCGACCGCGACGAACGCGGCGGCCAGGACCACGGCCACCATCAGGGGTCCGGCAGTGGCCGGGTCGCCCCAGCCCGACTCCCCGCTCCGGAGGAGTCCGTAGACGAGGGAGACCACGGCGCCGGTGCCGAGTACCGCACCGGGTACGTCGAGGCGCACCGCGTGCCCGGCCCGGCTCTCGGGTACCAAACGCGGCAGCAGTACGACGGCCGCGAGGGCCACCGGCAGGTTGATCAGGAAGACCCACCGCCAGGACGCCAGGCCGGTCAGCACGCCGGAGATCACCAGACCCGTCGTGCCGCCCAGGCCCGCGATGCCGCCCCAGACGGCGAACGCCCTGGCACGCTCCTTCGTACCGGGGAACATCAGCGCGATCAGGGCCAGCGCGGCCGGGCTGGCCATGGCCGCGCCCGCGCCCTGCACGAACCGCCCGGCCACGAGCTGCCAGGGCTCCTGCGCGAGCCCGCAGACCAGGCTCGCCGCGCCGAACAGCGCCACACCGCTGAGGAAGACGCGTCTGCGTCCCATCAGGTCGGCCATGCGGCCGAAGAGCAGCAACAGCCCCCCGAAGGCGAGGAAGTAGGCGTTGACGACCCAGGCCAGACCCGCGGTGCCGAAGCCGAGGTCCTCCCGCACGCTGGGCAGCGCGACGCTCACCACGTTGTCGTCCAGGACCAGCATGAACTGCACGAAGCACAGCACCACCAGCGCCGGACCGCGGCGCCCACCCGCGTCGCCCATGGCCGGTACCGGCGTCATACCAGGTCTCCTGTCCTGAGGAACGGCCCTTGTGAACTGCGCTGGCGCCCGGGGCGCGGTGGGTGATCGATCGGCATGCGCACGACGCTATGCGCGCGGCCCCGCTGTCCGCGATGCGCTACGGGGCCAGTTCATAGCGCGTTGAGGACATAGAATCCAAGTCATGACCAAGGCCGTCGTGAGTGCCGTACCGCCCGGGGTGGGTGCGATCGTCGTCGGGAACCTTCCGCTGGCGTCCGGGCAGTGGTTCGTCCCGCACAGCCACCCACAGCACCAGTTGGCCTGGGCGCGGAGTGGTGTGCTGGGCGTCGCCGTCGACGACGCCTACTGGGTCCTGCCGCCCAGCAGGGCGCTGTGGCTGCCCGCGGGAGTGGTCCACCGGACCGGCGCGACCCGCGAGGCGGTGCTGTGCAGCCTCTACTTCGAGCCCGACAGATGCGAGCTGGACTGGGCCGTCCCCACACCGGTCGGCGTCGATGGCCTGCTGGCCCATCTCATCGCCCACCTCAGCCGCGAAACCCTTCCCGACAGTCAGCGGCTACGGGCCGAAGCGGTCGTCGTGGATCTGCTGCGCCCTCTCCCGGCCACCCCCATCGATGTCCCGCACCCCACCGACGACCGCGTTCGCGCCGTGGCGGACGCACTGCTCACCAACCCCGCGGACACCCGGAGCCTGGAGGCACACGCACGGGCCATCGGGGTGAGCCGACGCACCCTGACCCGGCTGTTCGTCCAGGACACCGGGATGCACTTCGACCGCTGGCGCACCCATGTCCGGCTGCGCGCGGCGCTTCCCCTGCTCGCCGAGGGCCGGCCCGTCTCCCGGGTCGCGCACACCGTGGGCTACGCGACACCGAGCGCCTTCCTCGCAGCGTTCCGGCGCACCGTAGGCACCTCCCCGGGGCGCTACCTCAAGGGCGACGTCCCGTTCGAGGCAGTTACGGGCGGTGCTTCCGATGAAACGACCACGGCGAGGTCCTGACGCTCACCCGTGAGGACGGAGAGCCGAGGATCAGCCGTCCACTCCTCCAGCGAACCGTCGTACATGACCAGCGAGTCGACGCCAACCACCGTGAGGGCCAGGGCGCACAAGGAGGCCGAGATGCCTCCGCCGCAGTACAGGATCACCGGGCCCGTGTTCCGGTCGGGAAGATCCACGGAGGCGCTGAGCCGGGGACCGGTCAGGAGGCGGCCGTCGTCGGCCAGGAAGTCCTGGGCGGGCAGGCTCACGCTGCCGGGGATGCGCCCGCGCCTGCTGTAGCGGGTGGGCGTGGTGCCCTCGAAGTGCGCGGTGCTCAGCGCGCACACCAGGACGCCGGGCGCCGGCCCCTCGCTGACGGCACGGGCGCCTTCCTTCCCGATCTCCCTGTTCGCCGCGACCTATCTCATCCAGCGTCTCGCCCTGCCCTGGGAGCGGACCACCCGGCGCAAGGAACACCCATGACAGTCCTCACCGGCTCCGCCATCACCACCCCGGACCCTAGGCTCCTCCTGCGCCAGGTCGCCAAGACCTACGACGGCCTCGACGTCCTGCGCGGCCTGGACCTGACCGTCGCACCCGGCGAGTTCGCCGCCGTGATCGGCCCCAGCGGCAGCGGCAAGAGCACCCTGCTCAACCTCGTCTCCGGACTGGACCGACCCACGTCCGGCGAGATCGTGGTCGACGGAGAACCGCCCCGCACCCGCTCCGGCCGCGTCGCCCACATGCCCCAGAAAGACCTGCTCCTCCCCTGGCGCACCGTCCTCGCCAACACCGCCCTCGGCCTTGAGGCCCAAGGCGTACGCAGAACGGAGGCCCGCCGCCGCGCGGGCGCCCTCTTCGAAACGTTCGGCCTCGACGGCTTCCAGCACAGCTATCCCGCCCGGCTCAGCGGCGGTATGCGCCAGCGCGCCGCGCTGCTGCGCACCGTCCTACTGGAAAGCCCCCTCCTCCTGCTCGACGAGCCCTTCGGCGCCCTGGACTCCCTCACCCGCACCGACCTGCAACGCCGGCTCGCCCACATGTGGCACACCTACCGCTGGACGGTGGTGCTGGTCACCCACGACATCCGCGAGGCGGTCCGGCTCGCCGACACCATCCACGTACTGTCCCCGCGCCCCGCCTCGGTCACCTCCCGCATCGAAGTACCCCGCCCCGCGCGGACCGAGGGCGGGCCCCGGGCCCTGGACATCGTCACGGCCGCCGAGGTCGAGGAACGCGTCCTGGCCGCGCTCGCCGCCCCTACGGGCACCGCACGATGAACACACCTCACGACGGAACGCGGCCCCACCCGCCGGCGACCCACGGCCTGGGCCACGAACGTGTCGAACCCGACTGGGCACCGCTCACCACCGAAGAGGCGGCCGACGTTCTCGGCGGCCCCGCCCAACTGCGTCGGCACAGCCCGCGCCCGCTGTCCGCCGCGGCCATCGTCGAGCACGACGGACGGCGCGTCTTCCTCAAACGGCACCACAGCAGCGTGCGCACCCTCGCCGGACTGGAGGAGGAACACGCCTTCCTGCGGCACCTGCGCTCACGCGGAGCCCCCGTCGTCGACGTACTCGCCGGAACGGCCCGCGGCGAATGGACCTACGAGGTGCACTCCCTGTGCACCGGCACAGACCTGTACGGCGACGCGCTGTCGTGGACGCCGTTCCTCTCCACCCACCACGCCCGTGAGGCGGGCTCCGCTCTCGCCCGCCTCCGCTCTCGCCCGCCTCCACCGAGCCGCCCTCCACCGAGCCGCCCTCGGCCATCACGCCCCGGCCCGTCGCGCCCAGCCCTCGGTGTCCTCCTTCCGCGTCTTCCGCGCCCCCGACCCGCGAGCCGCCCTCGCCGACTACCTCGCCGAGCGGCCCGCCCTGGCCGAACTCCTGCGCACCCACCCCCTCGACGCCGACCTGGCCCGCTGGCACCTGCCCCTGCACGCCGGGCTGATCCCCGTACTGCCCGACCTGGAACCGCTGTGGACGCACAACGACTGGCACGCCTCCAACCTGCTGTGGGACACCTCCGGAGGTGCGGACACCGTCTCCCCCGTGCTCGACTTCAATCTCAGTGACCGGACCACCGCCGTGCACGACCTCGCGGTGGCACTGGAACGCAATGTCTTCGGCCGGCTGGACCTGCCCCACGGGCATGTACCGGTCCACTACGACCACATGACAGCCCTGCTGGAAGGCTATGCCGCCGTACGCCCCCTCACCGACGCCGAAGCCGAGGCACTGCCCGCGCTGCTGCCCCTGGTCAACGCCGAGTACGCGCTGTCGGAAATGCACTACTTCCACGACGTGACACACTCCGCCGCCAGCACCGAACTGGCCCGCGCCTACTTCACCGACCACACCCGCTGGTTCACCACGGAGCCAGGCCACCTGGCCCTCCGTCACCTACGGAACATCACCCCCACCCTGCCCAGGCGCTGACCTGGGCAGCCGCCGGGAACCGGCCGAGACTGCCGGCGACGCCGTGCTCATGGGCGCCGACGCCCGAGATGATCACGCTCTCCGGTCGGCCCGCCGGGGTGGCCGCCTCCTCACGCGACCTGGATGACGTGCTTGCCACGGACGCCGCCGGTTTCCAGGGCCCGGTGGGCGTCGGCGATCCGGTCGAGCGGGTGGACGGTGTCCACGACAGGGACGATGTCGCCGTGCTCCGCATAGCGGGTGATCTCGGTCAGCAGCTCGGTGCCGGGGTTGCCGCTGAAGAGGCGTATGCGTCCGCTCCCGTGGACGCTCGACGCGAGGATGGTGGCGAGGCCGGCGGCAATCCTGTTGAAGTCGATGGTGACGGCGACCATGCGCCCACCGGGTGCCAGCAGGCGCCGCACGCGGGACTGCTGGGTGCCGACGGTGTCGAGGACGACGTCGAAACGGCCCAGCTCGGAAAGGCGGGCCGTGCGGTGGTCGAATGCCTCGTCGGCGCCCAGGCCGCGCACGAAGTCGAGGTTCTTCGCGCTCGCGAGAGCGACGACATGGGCACCGAAGAGCTTGCCGATCTGCACCGCGACACTGCCCACGCCTCCGCTGCCCCCGCGCACCAGGAGCCGCTCACCGGGTTCGATGACGGCCTTCTCGCGCAGGGCGGTCACCGCCGTGGTCCCGCCGGCGAGCAGTGAGACGGCCTGCACCGGGGTGAGGTTCTTCGGGGCGGGGGCGATCTGGCGGGGGCGCACGGCGACGTACTCGGCCATGCTGCCCGACCTGCGCCCCAGCAGCCCCCACACCCGGTCCCCGGCCCGCACTCCCGTGACCGACGAACCGACCTCGGCGACCTCCCCGACGAAGTCGATTCCGCTCGCCTTGGGCACAGCACGGCCGGTCACCAGACGCACCTTCCCGGCCCGGGCGAGCAGATCTCCGCCGTTGACACTGGCGACCCGCACCCGCACCAGCACCTCGTCGGGGGTGGGGGCCGGCGTCGGCCTCCTGCCCAGGTAGAGGACCTCCGGGGGGCCGTAGCGGTCGAAGAGGGCTGCGCGCATGTCGCTCATGATCTCGTCCTGTGTCGCGTTGCGAAGCGGTACGGGTGCCATGTGCGCCCGCTGGTACGCTCACGCTAAACTGGTAAGTGGACGACCTCGTCCGTTTAGCTCGAAGTGAGAGACATTGCCTGCTCAGCCGTCTCACAAGCCGTCCGGAACCGCCGGTGCCGTGCCCGCCGGCGACATGCCCGCCGGCGACATGCCCGGCGACGCGGACCCGTCGTCCCTGCGCGCCGACGCCCGGCGCAACCGGGAACGCATCCTCGAAGCCGCGCGCGAGGTGTTCGCGGCCCAGGGCATCGACGCCCCCATGAGTGCCGTCGCCCGCCGCGCCGGCGTCGGCGTGGCCACCCTCTACCGCCGCTTCCCCACCCGCACCGCGCTGGCCACCGCCGCCTTCGCCGAGCAACTCGCGCTGTGCGCGACGGCCCTCGACGACGCCCTTGCCGACCCTGATCCCGGGCGCGGCCTGTACACATTTCTCAAGGAGGTGTGCGTCACACAGGTGACCGACCGTGGCTTCACCCCCGTGTTCCTGGACCAGTTCCCCGGCCCCCTCGATCACGAACGCGAACGTGACCGCGCCGAAGATGGTTTGGCACGCCTGGTCCAGCGCGCCCGTGAGGCCGGACAACTGCGCGACGATTTCGACCCCGCCGACATCACCCTCCTGCTCCTGGCCAACAGCGGCCTCATCGGACAACCGCGAGAAGTCGCCCTCGCCGCCTCCCGGCGCCTGCTCGCCTATCTCTTCCAGGCGTTCCAGGCACAGGGCTCCGCCCCTCTCCCGCCTCCCGCAGCGAGGGGACCACATGAGATCCACCGGCCACCGGGTCTTCTCCCTTGAACCCGTGCGCCGCCGGATCACCACCGAGCCGCTGCCTCTGCGGCTCCAACCCTTGAGTGTGGCGAGGCGGCTGGCCGGGTCCTCGGCGACGACGGGCAGGAACTCGATCGCCGTGGGCCCGGCCGGGCAGTCCTGGTTCAGCCGCGTCAGCCGCTTCAGAGGCTGCGGGCCGTGATGTCACCCCGGGAGGTGGTGGCGCGGATGTCGAGTTCGGCGGTGCCGTCGTTCTTGAGGGCGTTGCTGACGCGGCCGTGGTCGGTGCCGGCGTCCAGGGTGGCCGAGACGCCTGCCGCGGCGGCGACCGAGATATCGCCGGACTGGGTGCGGAGCACGACCGTGCCGCGCACGGCCTCGGCGATCCGGATGTCGCCCCTCGCCGTGCTGATCTCCGCGGAGCCACCCAGCCTGCCGACCTCGACGTCACCGTCGACCGCGGTGAGACGGACGCTCGCGGCCTCATCGATCTTGATCTGGCGGTACGCGCCTTCGAAGGTGATGTCCCCGAGGCGTCCGACACCGCGCAGCTCGGCGCTCGCGGTCCGCGCCTCGACGTGGGAGCCGGCGGGCAGTTGGACGGTGACCTCCAGGGATCCGGAGGGACCGGAGAGCTGATTGCCGTCGGCATTGGCCGTGATCCGCAGGACACCATCGGCGTAGGTGACTTCGGTCCGCTCGGCGGTCTTGGTGTCGCGGCTCTTCGCGGGATCGGCGGGCAGAACCTCGACGGTGGTGTCGGCGCGGTCCGCGCCGATGAACTGGAGGCGTCCGGCGGGGATGTCCAGGACGGCGGAGATCGTGGCGGGGGTGTCGAACTTCTGCATCGTGCTCTCCCGTTTCTGCTCGTTGTTTCTGACACCAGAAACGCTACGTTGCCTTTCAATACTCAGCAACGATTGAGTTGCATTACATCGATATAAGAGCAGGTAGATGCAGAGAAACTGTTGCAATGGTCTTGGCCATAACGCAACGATCGGCCCTCTATCCATTGCAATGAGTGAGAGGTGAACGCTATGGTGGGGGATCAACGACCGCCGTGAAGGATCACCGAGGAGATTGCGATGCCGGGAGGCAGGCTCACCCAGCAGGAACGCCAGCAGATCGCGCTGGGGCTGGCCGACAGCCTCCCCTACGCCGAGATCGCCCGACGCCTAGACCGCCCGACCTCGACGATCACGCGCGAGGTGATGCGCAACGGCGGCCCCACCGCCTACCGCGCCGAACTGGCCCAGCGCGCCACCGAACGCCGCGCCCACCGGCGCAAGCACACCCCGCCCCGAGGACCGGGGGCGCCGCGACAGGGCCACGGACGCGACGACGAGGCCGTGCGCGAGTACGAGGAGACGTTCACCACCCTCCTGATGCAACAGGGCCTGCCCAAGATGACGGCCCGGGTGCTGACCTGCCTCTTCATCGCCGACGCGGGCAGCCTCACCGCGTCCGAACTCATCCAGCGCCTCCAGGTCAGTGCGGCGTCCGTCTCCAAGGCGATCACGTTCCTCGAAGAACAGGGACTCGTCCGCCGGACCCGCGACGAACGCCGCCGCGAGCGCTACTGCGTCGACGACGACGTCTGGTACCACTCGACGATCGCCAGCGCCCATGGCATCGCCCAGATCGCCGAGACCGCGCGCCAGGGCGTCGGGGTCCTCGGCCGCCACAGCCCGGCCGCCGCCCGCCTGGAGAACATCGCCCGCTTCAGCGACTTCATCAGCGAGAGCATCTTCCGCGCCGCGGAGCAGGTCCGCGAAGTGCTCCGCACGAAACCCGAGACGATGCCGGGTGACACCACCAGGCCGGGTCCGGATCGCGGATAGACAGCCGTCCAGGGGCCGGTGAGACCGGCACTCTCATCGCAGTTCGGTGGCTCACCGGGGGCGGCATCTGCCGAGGTGCGGGGTGGGGTACGGCTCCAGGCCGCCCGTCCCGCCGAGCGCAGGCGCCGCCGCCTCCGCTCAGGTCGTGCCCAGGCAGGCCGCGCCGATCAGTCCCGCGGCCGGGCCGAGGGCGGCGATCAGCAGGGGTGGGGCGTCGGGGCGGGCCGCGGCGCGTTCGGCGTAGGCGGACTCGATCGCCGAGCGCACCGGCCCCCGTGCCGTGCCGAGGCCGCCGCCGAGGATGATCGCGGCCGGGTCCAGCAGCCGTACGGTCATGGCGAGCACGGTGCCCAGGGCCGCTCCCGCGCTGGCCAGGACGTGCGCCGCGACCGGGTCGCCGCGATCCGCCAGTTCGGCCACCTCGCGGGCGCCCGGCGTGGTGGCGCCGCCGAGGCCGGTGCGCCGGTCGCCGATGCCGCGGCCCGAGCAGTACCCTTCCAGGCTGCCCCGCCAGCCGGGGTCGACCGAGGCCGGGACCTCGAACTCGCCCAGCGCGATGGCCTCACCACGCCGCCCCGGTACCGGAGTTCCGCCGAGCACCAGCGTGGACGAGAGCCCGGTGCCCAGGGACACGTAGAAGAAGCTGTCCAGGCCCGCCCCGGCGCCGTGGCGGGCCTCGCCCAGCGCCCCGCAACGCGCGTCGGAGCCGACCGTGACAGGCACTCCGGGCAGTTCGGCGCGCAGGAGCTTCAGCGGCTGGATGTCCCAGGCGAGGACCTCACGGCTGGTCAGCAGCCCGTCCGCGGCGACGTACTCGGGGAAGCCGGCGCCCAGCGCGACAACGGTGAGCCCACGCCGCCCGGCCTCCGCCAGCAGGGCGCGCGCGGCGGCCACGGTCCCGGCCAGACCGGGGTCGCGCAATCGGCCCTCGACCGCGGTGGGCCGCTCTTCACGGTGCACTACGGTGCCGTCGGCGGCCACCAGACCCGCGGCGATCTTGGTTCCGCCGACGTCCAGGGCGGCGGTGACTTCGGTGGTGCTCACAGGTGCCTTCTTCTTTCGTGCGCGGCTCTATCGCGCAGCTCTCCTGCGGGGCCTTGGCAGGCGGCTCGCCAGCACGGCATTCGTGCGCGATTCCCGCACACGGCTCCGTACACGACTCCCACACGCGACGTCGCCACGCTCCCGCCCTCCGGCATTCCGCCCTCAGTCCGCCGTCCGATGCAACGTCGCCTCGAAGCGGTAAGCGTCCCCGCGGTAGACCGCGCGGCCCAGCAGCACCGGGATGTCCTGCGGATCGCAGGTGACCTCCTCGCCGACCAGGACGGGAGCGCCGGCGGGGAGCCGCAGCAGCTCGGCGGTCGCCGGGTCGGCGCCGATCGCCTGGGCCGTATATGTGCTGCGCATCACACGGATCCCGGCGACCTCCTCCAGCGCCGCGAAGAGGGAGCGGTCGGTGAGGTCGGCGGTCTCCAGGCCCGGGGCCCGTGACCGGATCAGCACCGTGGTGTCGACGCAGACGGGCACGTCGTCGAGTCCGCGGACCCGGGAGATCTCCAGGACCTCGGAGGCGGGGGCGACCCGCAGCCGGGCGGATTCGTCGTAGGTCGCCGGGCGCACCGTGCGGTGCAACAGCCGGGCCGTGGGCCGCAGTCCGCGCTCGCGGGCGATGTCGGTGAAGCTCCGCAGCAGGCTCGGGGGCTCACTGACCACATCCGTCGAGACGAACCAGCCGCGCTGGGCGGAGGAGTGGACCCGCCCCTCGGATTCGAGCGTCGCCAGAGCCTGCCGCAGGCTGTTGCGGCTCACCCCGACCCGGGCGGCCAGGGCGCGCTCGCCCGGCAGCCGGCTGCCGGGCACCCAGACCCGGCGATCGAGGAGCTGCGCCAGTTCCTGGTGGGCGAGTTGAACGGCTGGCCCCGCCCCCGGCGGGGTGTCGTGTTCGGTCACGACAGGAAAGTACCAGAGCAACCAGTTGCCGGACCAGATACCAATCTGGTGCAAACACTGGACTATCTGGTCTGATCTGCTGCATGATCCGAGCAGCACCGAGGATCCGGAATCTCGTGTTCCCCTTCAGGGGCGTGCCGTCTCCAGGCGCGTCCCGCTTCCGGGGGCACGTCCCGCGTTCCTCCGTGCCGCCTTCAGTCCGCAGAGCCAAGGAAGTCTCAGATGTCGGTGCGCTCGCCCCTCCGCCTCGCCGTGATCGGCGCGGGAACCATCTCCCAGTCGGTGCACCTGCCCGCCGTCCGGCGCCTGGGCGCGCTCTTCGAGCTGGCCACGGTGTGCGACCTGTCACCCTCCAGGGCCGCCGAGGTGGCCGCGGGGGCCGGTGCGGGCGTGCGCTCCACCCACGACTACGGCACCGTCCTGGCCGACCCGGACATCGACGCCGTGCTGCTGGCCACCCCCGGCACCCACGCCCAGGCCGCCCGCGCCGCCCTGGAGGCCGGCAAGCACGTCCTCGCCGAGAAGCCGCTCTCCCTCACCGTCGCCGAGGCCGCCGAGCTGGGCGCGCTCGCCGAGGCCAGGGGCCTGGTCCTCCAGGTCGGCTACATGAAGATGTACGACCCGCTGACCGAGGTCGCCGCCGCCGAGCTGGCCGCGCTCGACACCCCGCGCACGGTCCGCGTCACCGTCCTGCACCCCGCCGACGAGCCCCAGGTCGAGCACCTGCGCATGACCCGCCCCGCCGACGACGCCGACCCGTCCGTGATCGAGGAGGCGCGGGCCTACGAGGCCGCCCGCACCACCGAGGCCCTCGGCGAGGTCCCCGCCGCCCTGGCCGGCTACTACCGCGACGTCCTCAACGGCTCCGTCATCCACGAGCTGTCGGTGCTGCGCGCCCTCGGCTTCACCCTGCCCACCGCCTTCGACTCCGCCGAGCTGTGGCCCTGGCCCGTCGCCGGGGAGCCGCCGTGCCTGCTGGCCACCGGCGACCTGGGCGACGGCGCCAGGCTGGTCATCAACTGGAACTGGCTGCCGGACCACCCCGAGTACGGCGAGGAGATCGCGGTGCTGGCCCGCGACGGCCGGCTGCGCCTGGACATGGCCGCGCCCTACCTGACCGATGTGCGCAGCTCACTGCGGGTGGAGCGGGCGGAGAACGGCGTACGCCACGACTCCACCCTCCAGCACGGCTACGACACCGGATTCGTCCGCCAGCTGGAAGAGTTCGCCGCCTGTGTGCGCGACGGCGCCCCGGTCCGCTCCGGCGCGGCCGGTGCCGCCGAGGACATCCGCTGCCTCCAGGCCCTGCTCGCCGCACTCGCGGCCCGCGAGGGCGTGAAGGTCGGCGGCGAAGCGGCCGGACAGGAGAACGGCAAGTGACCACGCCCCACCACACCACCTCGACCCAGCACGTCACCGAGACCCACCCCGGCACCCAGCCCCACCCGGCCACCACGCCCCACCCCGTCACCTCGGCCCAGGACGCCACCCCGAACCGCCCCCGCCTCGGCAACGCCCCCGTCAGCTACGGCGTCTACGGCGAAGGCGCGGGCGGTGACGGCGCCTCCGGCGACGCCCTCCTCGCCTCCATGGCCGAGGCCGGCTACGAGGGCAGCGAACTCGGCCCGCCCGGGTTCTTCGGCACCCCCGAGGAGACGGCGGCCCTGTTCACCCGCCACGGCCTGACCGCCGTCGGCGCCTACATCCCGGTCCACTACGCGCTCGGCGACGACGTCGTCGCCCACGACATGCGGCGGATGGAACAGACCTGCCGCGAGCTGGCCGCCTGCGCCGAGCGATCCGGCGAGCAGCCGCTCGCCATCCTCGCCGACGAGGGCAGCCAGGCCCTGCTGGAGAACCCGGCCCGCGCCTGGGACGACCGGTCGCTCGCCCTGGACGAGTCCGGCTGGCGGCGCCTCGCCCAGCTCTCCGCGGACGCGGTCGCGCTGGCCGCCTCGTACGGGCTGCGGACCTCCTTCCACCCGCACATCTCCACCTACGTCGAGTCGCCGTGGGAGGTCGAGCGGCTGCTGGAGCTGACCGAGGTCGGGCTGACCCTGGACATCGCGCACATCCAGCTCGCCGGCGGCGACCCGGTCCAGTGCCTCAAGCAGTGGCGCGAGCGCATCAACCATGTGCATGTGAAGGACGTCGACATGGACGTCATCCGCCGTGCCAAGGCCGAGCGGCGCAAGGACTTCGACATCTGGTGGGCGGACGTCTGCGTGCCCTTCGGCAAGGGTGACGTCGACATCGACACCTTCCTCGCCGAACTGCTGCGCGGCGGGTACCGCGACTGGCTGCTGGTCGAACAGGACCGCGCCCCCACGCCCGCCGATCTCTACCCGCAGGTCGCCGCCGAGCAGGCCGCGAACCACGCCTGGCTGGCCGCCAAGGTCGCCGCACACTCCTGAATCCACCACGTCACCCCTGTCTCCCGGTTCGCGATGGCGCGGGCCCAAGAAGTCGGAGCACCCATGAAGAAGCCGCGTTGGAGCATGGCGGCAGGCATCGCCCTGACGGCCCTGCTGGCAAGCGCCTGTAGCGTTCCCGGGGCCGGCGGCCCGGCCGCCTCCTCCGGAATCCAGGGGCCTCGCATCACCGAGCGCGTCACCCCCGAGGACGTCGCGGAACTGGGTGACACCACCCTGCGCGTCCTCGCCGACGCCGGTGAGGAGGGCACCCTGGAGAAGCTGGTCCCGCTCTACGAGAAGAAGTACCCCAACGTCAACGTAGAGGTCGTCACCAAGGGCTTCGACGACCTGATGAAGACCGTCGTGAACTCGATGTCCGGCTCCGACGCCCCCGACATAGCCCAGGGCAACCAGGGATACGGCACCGACGGCCCGCTCGTCGAGGCCGGACTGCTGCGCCCGCTGGACGACGTCATGCGCACCTACGGCTGGGAGAACACCTTCACCGACGGCGCCCTCAAGCAGTACCGCTGGTCCCAGGACGGATCACTGTTCGGCTCCGGCAGCCTCTACGGCATCAGCCCCGCCACCGAATACGTCGGCGTCTTCTACAACACCCGCACCCTCGACAGGCTGGGCATCGAACCCCCGAAGACCTACGAGGAGTTCACCCGGGCACTCGACAAGGCCAAGGACGCGGGCACCCAGCCCCTCATGCTCGGCAACGCCGAGAAGTACCCGGCCAGCCAGGTCATCGGCCTGGTCCAGGCGCAGAACGTGCCCAGCCGCGACGTCCGCTCCTGGATCAGCGGCGTGCCCGGCGCCACCATCGCCGACAAGGGCACCGAGGACGCCGCCAGGACCGTACAGAACTGGGCGAAGAACGGCTACTTCGGCAAGGGCTACGACGGCATCAGCTCCGACGACGCCGTCGCCAAGTTCAGCCAGGGCCAGGGCGCCTTCCTCGTCGCCGGCTCCTGGAACGCGCCCACCCTCCAGGAATCCATGGACGGCGAGGTCGGCTTCACCCTGCCCGCCCGCGCCGACGGCACCCGCGCCTCGGTGGGCTCCCTGGGCCTGGGCTGGCACATCTCCGCCAAGACCAAGAAGACCAAGGCCGCCGTCGCCTTCCTCGACATGCTGATGAGCAAGGAATTCGCCCAGACCCTCGCCGACGTCGGCCGCACCCCGGTCACCGGCGGCACCGGCGTCAAGGCTGCCAGCCCGGTCGTCGAGCAGGTCAACGACATCGGCCTGAAACTCCTCGCCGACGACGGCCAGAACTTCTACCTGGACTGGGCCTCCACCACGATGTACGACACCGTCGGCGCCACCACCCAGGACCTGCTGTCCGGACGCATCACCCCGGCCGGCTTCGCCCAGGGCCTCCAGAAGGACTGGCAGTCCTTCGCCGACAAACAGCGCGCCGCCGCGGACGCCGCCGCCAAGGACGCCTCGTGAGCACGCGCACGGCGCCCGCCCCGGCCACCCGGGGCGCGAAGACGGCCGAAGACCCCATGCCGCCCCGGAGCAGAGTGCGCGCCTGGGCCGCCCGCCAGTACTGGCCGGCCTTCCTCTACCTCGCGCCCGCCGCTGTCTTCTACATCCTGTTCGTGCTGCGCCCGCTCGGCCAGACCGCCTGGATCTCGCTGTTCCACTGGGACGGCATCACACTCGGCCAGTGGGCCGGACTCGACAACTACACCGCCCTGTTCGCCGACGGCCGGATTCCGGCGGCGATGGGCCACTCCCTGGTCTTCGTCGTCTTCTACGCCTTCCTCCCGGTCGCGATCGGCCTGGCCCTGGCCGGACTCATGTCCCGGATCAAGGTCCGCGGCCTCACCTTCTTCCGCGCCGTGCTCTTCCTCCCGCAGATCCTCGCCACCGTCGTGGTCGCGGTCTCCTGGCGCTGGGTCTACGACATCGACGGCCCCCTCAACGCGGCCCTGCGCGCCGTCGGCCTGGGCTCCCTGGCCCGCGCCTGGCTCGGCGACTACTCCACCGCACTGCCCGCGGTCGGCCTCATCGGCACCTGGGTGATGTTCGGCCTGTGCATGGTGCTCTTCCTGGCCGGGGTGCAGAAGATCCCGGTGGAACTGTACGAGTCGGCGCGCCTGGACGGCTGCGGCCCCATCCGGGAGTTCTTCACCGTCACCCTGCCCGCACTGCGTGGCGAGTGCGCGGTCGCCCTGGTGCTCACCGTCACCTACGCGCTGCGCAACTTCGACCTGGTGTGGAACACCACCGCCGGCGGTCCCGGCTCCTCCACCTCGGTCCCCAGCGTCTTCATCTACCAGGGCGCGTTCCTCACCCGCGAGGTCGGCGCCGCCTCCGCGATCTCCATCTGCCTGACCGTGGTCGTCCTCGCCGTCACCGCCGTCATCATGCGCCTGGTGCGCGGGAAGGAGAGCTGACAGGTGAACACCCACAGCAGCCGCCGCCAGACCGTCATCGGTCACGCCATCCTGGGCATCGCCGCGCTCATCGCGCTGTACCCGTTCCTGTCCGTCGTCCTGCTCGCCCTGAGCGAGCCCGGCAGCCGCCACAGCGGCTTCTCCCTCCCCACCTCCGTCAGTCTCGACAACTTCGCCGAGGCATGGGACCGCGGACTGTCCGCCCAGCCGCTGATATCCAGCCTGCTGGTCGCCGCCGTCGTGGTGGTCATCACCATCCTGCTCGCCGTCCTCGCGGGCTACGCCTTCTCCGTCTTCCCCTTCCCCCTCAAGGGCCTTTTGCTGGTACTGCTGCTGGCCGGACTCGTGATGCCCTACGAGGCGACCGTCATCCCGCTCTACCACCAGCTCAAGTCCTGGGACCTGATCAACACCTACTGGGCGCTGATCCTCCCGCAGATCGGCCTCTCCCTGCCGTTCGCGATCTTCTGGATGCGGACCTTCTTCGACTCCACGCCCCCCGCGCTGCGTGAAGCCGCCTCCGTCGACGGCGCCTCCAGGTTCCGCACCCTGCGCTCGATCCTGCTGCCGATGTCCATGCCCGCGATCGGCACCCTGGCCACCCTGCTCTTTCTCTTCGCGTGGAACGAGTTCCTGCTGGCCCTGGTCCTCGTACCGGACAACCAGAGCGTGCAGACCGCACCGCTCGCCCTGTCGTTCTTCGCGGGCAACCGCCGCAACAGCGACCCCGGCGTCACCGCCGCCGCGGCCGTCCTGGTCGCACTTCCCGTGCTCATCAGCTACCTCGCCCTGCAGCGCCGCATGATCAGCGGCATGCTCGCCGGCGCCGTGAAGGAGTAACACCGTGTCAGCCCCCCTGTCCCCGCGCGTCTTCGACAGCCCCGGCGCACTCGGCGAGACCCTCGCCCGAGAGATCGCCGACGGCATCGCCGAGGCCGGCCGCGCCGGACACCGCTACGTCCTGGGCTGTCCCGGCGGCCGGAGCCCCAAGCCGGTGTACGACGCGCTCGCCGCACTGACCGCCGAGCGCGGACTCGACCTGAGCCATGTCGTGATCGCCATGATGGACGAGTACGTCGTGCCCGCCCCGGACGGCGGCTACCAGGACGTCCCCCACAGCGCCCACAACAGCTGCCACCGCTTCGCCGACGAACACATCGTGGCCCCCCTCAACGCCGCCGCCGGACCCGGCCGCGGCATCCCGGCCGCCGCCGTCTGGTTCCCGCACCCCGCCGACCCGGCCGCCTACGAGGAGCGGCTCGCCGACGCGGGCGGGGTGGACCTCTTCATCCTCGCCACCGGCGCCTCCGACGGGCACATCGCCTTCAACCCGCCCGGCTCGCCCGAGGACAGCACCAGCCGCGTCACCGTCCTCGCCGACACCACCCGCGCCGACAACCTCGCCACCTTCCCCGGCTTCGCCTCCCTCGACGAGGTCCCGCGCCACGGCGTCACCGTGGGGGTGCGCACCATCGTCACCCACACCCGCCGCGCGGTGATGGTGGTCCACGGCGAGCACAAGCGCCAGGCCGTCCACCGCCTCACCACCACCACGGGCTACGACCCCTCCTGGCCCGCGACCCTGCTCACCCTGTGCAAGGACCCCGCCCTGTACGTGGACCGGGCCGCCGCCGGCATCCGGCAGGACGCGGCATGACGTACGACCTGATGACGCTCGGCCGGGTCGGGGTGGACCTCTACCCCGAACAGATCGGCACCGGCCTCGCCGAGGTGCGGACCTTCGCCAAGTACCTCGGCGGCAGCGCCACCAACGTGGCGGTCGCCGGGGCCCGGCACGGACTGCGCACCTCCGTCACCACCGGCGTCGGCGACGACCCCCTCGGCGGGTTCGTCCGCACCGCGCTGCGCGGCTTCGGCGTGGACGACCGGCACGTGGTGACCGTCCCCGGTGCCCAGACCCCCATCGTGCTCTGCGAGATCTTCCCGCCGGACACCTTCCCGCTCTACTTCTACCGGGCCGACGCGCCCGACCTGCGCATCACCGAGGACCACCTGGACACCGACGCGCTGCGCACCGCCCGGGTCGTCTGGATCACCGGCAGCGCACTGTCCGCACAGCCCTCACGCGACACGACCCTGCGTGCCATCGCCGACCGCGAGCCCGGCACCGACACGGTCTTCGACCTGGACTGGCGCCCCATGTTCTGGAGCGACCCGGCCCAGGCCCCGGCCCACTACGCCCGCGCCCTGGAGCACTGCACCGTCGCGGTCGGCAACCGGGACGAGGTCGAGGTCGCCGTCGGCACCCGCGACCCGGACCGGGCCGCCGATCTGCTGCTGGAACGCGGGGTGCGCCTCGCCGTCGTCAAGCAGGGTCCCGCCGGAGTCCTGGCCCGGACCGCCACCGAGAGCGTGGTGCTGCCGCCGGTGCCGGTGGACGTCGTCAACGGGCTCGGCGCGGGCGACGCCTTCGGCGGAGCGCTGGTCGCCGGACTGGTCGCCGGACTGCCGCTGACCCGGATCCTGGAGAACGCCAACGCCGCCGGGGCGATCGTCGCCTCCCGCCACTCCTGCGCGGACGCCATGCCCACCCCCGATGAGATCGACCGGCTGCTGGCCGGCCGCCGTACCAGCCCTGGAGCACAGCAGTGATCACCACCACCCGCCCCGCCGCCGACCTCGCCGCGGTGGCGCACCTGCGGCTGACCGACCCGGACGCCATCCGCCGGGCCGCCGCGGCCCGCCCCCGGTTCGACACGGCGCGCCTCGCCCGGCCGCTGTTCATCCTGGCCGCCGACCACCCGGCGCGCGGCGCGGTCGCGGCCGGCGGCGACCCGACGGCCATGGGGGACCGCCACGAACTGCTGGCCCGCTGCCTTGTGGCACTCTCCCGGCCGGGCGTGGACGGCTTCCTCGGCACCGCCGACCTGGTCGAGGACCTGACGCTGCTGGGCGCCCTCGACGGCAAGCTGGTGCTGGGCTCCATGAACCGCGGCGGACTGCCCGGCGCCTCCTTCGAACTCGACGACCGCTTCGGCGGCTACGACGCCCGGGGCATCGCCGAAGGCGGCCTGGACGGCGGCAAGATGCTGCTCCGCATCGACCCCGCCGAGCCGGGCACCGCGGCGACCCTGACCGGCACGGCCCAGGCCATCAACGAACTCGCCGAACGGCGTCTGATGGCCCTGGTCGAGCCCTTCAAGTCGGTGCGCGAGAACGGCAGGGTCCGCAACATCCTGGAGCCGGACGCGCAGATCTGGGCCAACAACATCGCCCAGGGCCTCGGCCGCACCTCCGCCCACACCTGGCTGAAGGTGCCGGTGGTGGACGAGATGGAGCGGATGATGGCCTCCACCACCATGCCGACCCTGCTGCTGGGCGGCGAGGGCGGCGGCGACCCGGATGCGATGTACGCCTCCTGGCAGAAGGCCCTGCGGATCGAGCACGTCCGCGGGCTGATCATCGGCCGCACCATGCTCTTCCCCTCGGACGGTGACGTCCGCGGCGCGATCGACACGGCGGTCTCCCTGCTGGGCCGGGACGAGGACATCCGATGACCGGCTCCCTCCACCTGCCCGCCGGTACGGCGGGCACGGACGGCTTCAGCCTGGCGATCACCCCCGAGAAGGCGGGCTGGACCTACAGCTCGCTGCGGGTGCTGGAACTGGCGCCAGGCGAGAGCGCGCGGTTCACCACGGGCGACAGCGAGTGCATCGTGCTGCCGCTGGCCGGCGCCTGCCAGGTCACCATCGACGGGCACGCCTTCGAACTGGCCGGCCGCGCCGACGTGTTCACCCGCGTCACCGACTTCGCCTACGCCCCGCGCGACGCGCAGGTCACCGTCCACTCGGCCGCGGGCGGACGGTTCGCGCTGCCCGCCGCCCGCTGCGAACGACGCCTCGAACCCGCCTACGGCCCGGCCGAGAACGTCTCCGTGGAGACCCGCGGCGCCGGCAACGCCACCCGCCAGGTCAACAACTTCGCCTCCCCCGAGGGCTTCCCCTGCGACCGGCTGGTCGCGGTGGAGGTCCTCACCCCGGACGGCAACTGGTCCTCGTACCCCCCGCACAAGCACGACGAGCGGGCCGAGGACGAAGCCGTACTCGAAGAGATCTACTACTTCGAACTGGGCACGAGGGGCGGCCCCGGCACCGCCCCCATCGGCTACCAGCGGGTGTACACGGACGGCATCGACGTCCTCGAAGAGGTCCGCCAGGGCGACGCGATCCTGGTGCCCCGTGGTTACCACGGCCCCTCGATGGCCGCCCCCGGCTACCCCATGTACTACCTCAACGTCCTGGCGGGCCCGCACCCCGAGCGGACCATGGCCTGCTGCGACGACCCCGCGCACCACTGGGTACGGGCCTCATGGGAGGGCATGGCAGCGGACCCGCGCGTGCCCCTGTGCGACGCGGAGGGACCCCGATGAGCACCACCCGGGCAACCCGCCGGCTCACCACCGCCCAGGCGCTGGTGTCGTTCCTCGCCCAGCAGTACACCGAGCGCGACGGCGTCGAACACCGGCTGATCGAAGGCTGCTTCGGCATCTTCGGCCACGGCAATGTCGCCGGAATCGGACAGGCGCTGCTCCAGCAGCCCGACGACCTGGCCTACTACCAGTCCCGCAACGAGCAGGCCATGGTGCACGCCGCCGTCGCCTTCGCCCGCACCCGCCGCCGCCTCTCCACCCTCGCCTGCACCACCTCCGTCGGCCCCGGCGCCACCAACATGGTCACCGGCGCGGCACTGGCCACCATCAACCGGCTGCCCGTCCTCCTCCTGCCCGGCGACACCTTCGCCACCCGCGCCGCCAGCCCGCTCCTCCAGGAACTGGAACTGCCGCACGCCGGTGACATCACCGTCAACGACGTCTTCCGCCCGGTGTCCCGCTACTTCGACCGCGTCTGGCGCCCCGAACAGCTCCTCTCCAGCGCGCTCCAGGCGATGCGGGTACTGAGCGACCCGGCCGAGACCGGCGCGGTCACCCTCTGCCTGCCGCAGGACGTCCAGGCCGAGGCGGCCGACTTCCCCGAGGAGTTCTTCGCCCGCCGCGTGTGGCACGTACGCCGTCCCGCTCCCGACGAGTCCGCGCTGGCCGCGGCCGTACGGCTGCTGCGCCACGCCGAGCGTCCGCTGATCGTGGCCGGCGGCGGTGTGATCCACTCCGACGCCACCGAGGCACTGGCCCGCTTCACGGCCGCCACCGGCATCCCGGTCGCGGTCACCCAGGCGGGCAAGGCCGCGCTGCCCCACGGCCACCCGGCCGCGGCCGGCGCGATCGGCCACACCGGCAGCGAGGCCGCCAACACCCTGGCCCGCGAGGCCGATGTGGTCCTCGGCATCGGCACCCGCTGGCAGGACTTCACCACCGCCTCCCGCACCCTCTTCGCCGACCCGGACGTCCGGTTCATCAACCTCAACATCACCTCCCTCGACACCGCCAAACAGGCCGGACTGATGCTCCAGGCCGACGCCCGCGCCGGTATCGAGGCACTGGCCCGCGCGCTGGCCGGGCACACCGTGCCCGCCGCCCGCCGCGCGCGCACGGCCGAACTGGTCCGCCGCTGGGACGAGAAGGTGGAAACCGCCTTCACCCGCGCCACCACTCCGCTGCCCGCCCAGAGCGAGATCCTGGGCGCGATCCGCGACGCCATCGACGACCGCGACGTGGTGATCTCCGCCGCCGGCTCGATCCCCGGCGACCTGCACAAACTCTGGCGCCCCAGCGACCCGCTGGGCTACCACGTGGAGTACGGCTACTCCTGCATGGGCTACGAGATCGCGGGCGGCCTCGGCGTGAAGATGGCCGCGCCCGACCGGCAGGCGGTGGTCCTGGTCGGCGACGGCTCGTATCTGATGATGGCCCAGGAGATCGCCACCGCCGTGGCCGAGCACCTCAAACTCGTCATCGTCCTGGTGGAGAACCGCGGCTACGCCTCCATCGGCGCGCTCTCCGCGTCCCTCGGCTCCGAACGCTTCGGCACCCAGTACCGCTACCGCGACGAGGACACCGGCCGGCACGACGGCGGCGCCCTTCCGGTCGACCTGGCCGCGAACGCCGCGAGCCTGGGCGCGGACGTCATCCGTGCCTCGGGCACCGACGCCTTCCGTGAGGCGTTCGCCCGGGCACTGGCCAGCGAGCGCACCACAGTGGTGCACATCGAGACCGACCCGCTGTCCGCCTCACCCGCCTCCGGGGCATGGTGGGACGTACCGGTGGCCGAGGTGGCATCACTGCCCTCGACGACGGCGGCCCGCCGGACCTACGAGACCCACAAGACGGGCCAGCGCCCGCTGCTGCGACCCACCGACTGACCGGAACGGACCGGCCGGAGGCGCGTCCGCCCGGTCGCTGCCCCCGCAGGCCGACGTGGGGGCCCGCCTCGCTCCAGGAGGCGCGGGAGCGGGTCTCGGCCGCGCTGCGCTGCGCGACCGGCGGCCCGCCCCCGACGGGACGGTCCGCCTGGATCGCTCGCCGCTGGACTGTTCGCGGTCGTCTCGTCCTGCTGGACGCCGGGGGCCACCGGGTTCATCCCGTGCACACCGGGATGACGGCCGCGCCGAGCGAACCGGCCAACCCGCCGCAGGAGTGAGATACCCGAGGCATGGACCTCCCCGCATGTCTGCCACCGGGACGGCACCGACCCGCTGATCGTCGAGACCGTCGGCACCCCGGCCCGCTGAGGCGACCGAGGCCGTCGAGCGTCACTTCACCGAATCCAGCCGGATCGGAGTCCGGTGAGGAGGTGCCGCCCCTGGGCGCACAGACCATCGACGCGGCACTGCCGGACCTCGCCCCGACGCTGCCGTCCAGCCGCAGGTCCGGGTCCGCGCGCTGATGGCCGTGGCAGGCGTCGCGGCGACCACCCGGGCGCTGGGTGTGCCGATGGTGGAGGCGGTGAACGCGATCCTCCAACTCCTGGGCACGCGGTAGTGGAGGTAGTGGAGAGAGAAGAAGTGACTCCGTGCGGCGGTCCGGCCTCGTAGACGGAAGCGTGGTGGGGCGATCGAGGGTGTCAACGAGGAACTGTCGGCCACCCCATGACAAAGAGGCTCAAAGGTGATCTGTCGGGATCGATGACAGGCAATTACATTCGGTGCTCGGTCGGTCACTTCAGATGATCTGGGAGTTCGCATGAGCACACCCAGCAACATTCCTCCGCCCGGCGGGGACAGCCCGAAGGGGCCCACGGTCTTCCAGGGCTCTCCCATCAGCACCTCCACGGTATGGAGCAACGACCCGTGGGTTCCCACCACCACCGGTATATGGGTGGACCTGCCCGGAGCGCTCATCCCCGCGAACATCGGCCCCGGTACCCCCAGCTATGCCGGCAACTTCATCGTCACGTTCACGGCCGAGTCGCTGCTGAAGGCGAAGGATGACAACGGGGTCGTCTTCCTGGACGTCTTCTTCGGAGGCGAACCCGCCCACCCGCTCAGCGACAACCACCGGTTCGACAGCAGCATCGACATGGGCACCGAGTGGCGTTCCCTGACCACCGTGCGCGTCGCCACCATTGCCCCGTCCTTCACTCAGATCAAGAACGTGGACGCCCAGGTGCGCCTCCTGTACAAGACGGACAGCCCGCAGGAGTCCGGAATCCAGAACTGGACCCTGAGGGTCGACCGTTTCAACTGACGGGGCAGGCTCTACGCCGGACCCGCTGGTGAACGCCCCTCTCGCTACGGCTGGAGGGGCGTTCCGCGCCTCGGGGCACGGGCGCTCGGCCCGGTGCGGAGCCGCCGCACGTCCCGCACGAGCGTGTAGGCGGTGCTGAGGAAGATCGCAACTCCGGCCAGGACCCAGAGGACCGACGCCCCGGAGCGGTATTCACGAACGGTGAGAAGGAGCAGCATCACTCCGGCAAGGACGCCGAAGGCCGAGATCAGAGCGCTGACGCGGTGGGTCATACCGACATCTTCAACGACAACCTCGGCCGACGGAAGTGATCCAAACGAACCGGCGCCTGGCCGCTGTGACAACTCTCGCGTGAGCCTTCGCAGC
This sequence comes from Streptomyces sp. NPDC059477, assembly GCF_042749375.1. Lineage (NCBI taxonomy): Bacteria > Bacillati > Actinomycetota > Actinomycetes > Kitasatosporales > Streptomycetaceae > Streptomyces > Streptomyces sp. NPDC059477. Next base: position 28,660 of record NZ_JBHYUG010000082.1, read on the forward strand.
AGGGTTGCCGCCGCCTAGGGTCTGCGGCCGTCCTGGCGGTCGGGTCCTACTTCTTCAGGTGCCGGTCGAAGAACCGGTTTCCGTCTTCCACCTCGAACCATGGGGTGCCGGTGTGGCCGCCCAGGTTGGCGTGGAGTGTCTTCTCCTTGGTACCGAAGGCGTCGAACAGGTCGAGGGCGCGCTGGCGGGGGTTTCCTTCGTCGTCCCATTGCAGCAGGAGCAGCAGGGGGATGGTGACCTGCCGGGCTTCTTCGCGCTGGGCCCGGGGGACATGGCCCCCGGCGAAGAATCCCGCGGCGGTGACGCGGGGTTCGGCCACCGTGAGGTGGATGCCGAGGGCGGTCCATCCGGAGTACCCGACCGGCCCGGCGGTCTCCGGCAGCGCGAGGAGGGCGTCCAGGGTGGTCCGCCATTCCGGGACCGCCCTTTCGACCAGTGAGCCGACGAGGGGCTCAAGGATCTCGTCGATGGGTTCGCCGTTCTGCGTCGCGCGGCCGAGGGCGGCGCGGGCCTGTTCGTCGGCGGCGGAACGGGGCCGGTCGCCGCACCCGGGGGTGTCGATGGAGGCCACCACGTAGCCGGATGCCGCGCAGTGCCGGGCACGGGCCACCAGCCGGGACGCCCGCCTGGGCAGGCCGTTGTTGTGGGCCATCAGGATCAGCGGGGCCGGTGCGGGGGATCCGGGCGTCCACAGGGTGCCGGGGATCTCGCCGAGGGTGAATTCGCGTTCGAGGACGCCGTCGTCGAGGCGCTGCTCGGAAGTGATGTGCATGGTCGTGCCTTTCGGGAACTCGCGTGAACGGCGCTCCCGGACGACCTATCGTCCGACCGTGACCCCGGAGGGGAGCACCCATGTCGATACTGCATTCACGGGTACCACCTCCTCGCCCTCTCGCACGGCCTCGGAGAAACTAGCAGGGGCCGGCCGTGGTCCGCCAACGGGTTTCCCAGGGAAGTCGGTCCGTACCGGCTCCTGGGCAGATTCGGAAGTGGCGGGATGGGCCGTGTCTTCCTCGGCAGGTCTCCCTCGGGCCGCCGCGTCGCGGTCAAGACGGTCCGGAACGAGATCGCCGATGATCCGGAATTCCGCGGGCGCTTCCGCCGGGAGGTCGAGCTGGCCATCAGGGTTGGCGGGTTCTGGACCGCCGCTGTGGTGGACGCCGACCCGGATGCCCCCGAGCCATGGATCGCCAGCGAATACATCCCTGGACCTTCCCTGCACCGAAGAGTCACCGACGGCGGCCCGTTCCCGGCAGCCGGGGTACGTGACCTGGGCATCGGACTGGCGGAGGCACTGGCCTCACCCGTACGGGCGCCCTCATCGGCACCCCGGCTTCATGTCACCCGAACAGGCCGTCGGCAGTGAGGTCGGCACGGCCAGCGATGTGTTCTCCCTCGGCGCGGTCCTCTCCTACGCCGCGACGGGGGCAGAACCGTTCGGCGCGGGTACTCCGGCCGCTCTCCTCTGTCGTGTCGTCAAGGAAGAGCCAGATCTCTCCGACGTTCCGGACGAACTGCGTTCCGTCATCGCACAGTGCCTCGCGAAGGACCCCGCGCGCACGCCTCTACCCACCGTGCTGGTCGCCCCGTTCGCAGGCGGTGAGCACCCCACCGAGCCGCTCCCCGAACTCCCAGAGCACGCGTCGACTCACCGCGGTGCACCGGCGGCCGTGAGCACCAGGCGGAACCGGCCGCAGGGAAGCATCCCCGCGGCCGGTGGGCGCGGTCAGCGGTCCGCTTCCCTGAGCGCGGGTGTCAACCTGGCCCACGGGTTGGGCAGTTCTCCCGTGACCGGGCCGGCGACCGCCGCGCCGCGCTCGTGCGCGGTCCGCACCGCGAGCGGGACCAGTACCTCGGGTACGCCGTAGACCAGATGACAGAACCGTTCCGGTGGGTGCCTGGTCGTCCAGTCCGGTCTGCTGAACGCCGACACATAGGTCGACCAGTGCCCTTCGAACGTCACCACCAGGTCCGCGATCCGCGCGTACCCCGGCGCCGGGTGCGCGCCCGGGTTGAGCACGACGGGAGAGGCGCCGAGCCGGCGCACACCGCGCACCAGCCGTCGGCACGCGGACAGTTCCTGCGGCGCGGCCGTCACCTGGTCGAGGAAGCAGCCCTCGGTGCCGTACCACTCGCGGTGGCGCAGCACATCGCGCATCACGTCGGCGGGCGGGCGGGTGCCGTAGTCGGTGTCGACATAGCCGAGCAGCCGCGCACCGGCCGCCCGCAGCGCCCGGGCCGCCGCCGTGAACGCGGGGTCGGGTTCCGTACCGGGACCGCTCGCCGGGTTCAGGATCACGCCATAGGTGTGCGAGGCCGACTCGATCAGGCGATGCCACGCGCCGGGATCCTCTGCCGGATGGACGTACAGCGGAACGAGCAGGCTCACGAAACCCGGACGCCTTCCGGCCGTGCCGCCCGGTCCCACAGCGCGCCCAGTGAGTCGTCAAGGGTGTACGAGGGGCGCCAGCCGAGCGCGGACCCCGCGGCCGTGATGTCCGAACACTGCCACGAGACCTCTCCGGACCGGGCCGATCCGCCGCCGCTCTCCTCGATCCGCCCCCGGAACCCCGCGATCCGGGCCAGCGCCCGCACCAGGTCCCGTACCCGGGTCGCCTGCCCGCCGCCGATGTTGAGAACCGCTGGCAGCGGCCCGGGCGCCCGCGCCGCGAGCGCCGCCGCCCGTGCCACGTCCCGCGCGTCGACGAAGTCGCGGTACGCCGACAGGTCGCCCAGCCGGACCACCGCGTCGGGGTCGTCGCCTGCCGCGCGCAGCTGTCCCGCGAGCCGGCCCGGCAGCCCGGTGACCGGCGACCCGGCCCCGAGCGGGTTCCCGACCCGCAGCACCACCGCGTCCAGCCCCGACGTGGAGACGGCGACCGTACCGGCGAGCTTGGTGGCGCCGTACACGGAGAGCGGTCGGGTGGCCGCAGACTCCGTCACCTTGGAGTGGAGCGTGCCGGGGCCGTACTCGGCGGCCGACCCCAGATGGACCAGCCGCGCCGACGGCGCCGCCTCACGCAGGGCGGCACACAGGACCGCCGGGCCCCGGGCGTTGACCTCGGCGAGGGTCACGGCGTCGCCCCCGGTGGCACCCGCGCAATTGATGACCGCGTCGGGCGCGGCTTCGGTCAGCATGCGGGCCAGGTCGTCCGGGCGGACCGTGGCGAGGTCCGTGCCGAACCCGGCGGCGGAGGACCGGCCACCGCCGAGCACCCGCACGCCCTCAAGGGCGCGCAGATGCCCGGCCACATGGCCGCCCAGATAGCCGGTGAGGCCGAGGACGAGAATGCGCATCGGGTGGTCAGGCTCCCTTGAGCAACAGCGACTTGCGGGTGGTGAACTCGGCGTTGGCCTGGTCGTAGTCGTCCGGACGGCCGATGTCCAGCCAGTACCCGTCGAACTCGTAGGCGTGCGGTGCGTCGCCGCGCCCGAGCAGGTCGAGCACCAGCTCGTCGAAGCCCAGCGGCAGCCCCGGGGTGTAGCCCTCCAGCGTGGACCGGGACAGCCCGTACACGCCCATGGAGACGCGGTAGTCCATGCTGGGCTTCTCGGTGAAGGCCACGACCCGGCCGTCGGTGGTGGTCAGCACCCCGAAATCTATGTGCACCTTGCGGGCGTACGTCGCGATGGTGAGCGGCGCGTCGGACGCGCGGTGGGCGCCCAGGACGTCCGCGTAGTCGAGGTCGGTGAGGATGTCGCCGTTCATGACGAGGAACGTCTCGGGCAGCTTGTCCATCATGGTGACCAGCGGGCCCATGGTGCCCAGCGGGCTTTCCTCGGTGACATAGTCGACGGCCATGCCCCACTGGCTGCCGTCACCCACGTAGGCGCGGATTATCTCGCCGAGATGACCGATGGCGATGGTGGCTCGGGTGAAGCCCGCCGCCGCGAGCTGCCGCAGCACGATCTCCAGAATGGCGTGCTGGTCGCCGATCGGCACCAGCGGTTTGGGCAGGGCGGTGGTGTAGGGCCGCAGCCGGACGCCCTTGCCTCCCGCCAGGATCACAGCATGCATGGGACTCCTTCTTGGTGTCCGTCGGGTGCTTCGTGTCTGTCGTGGACGTGTCCGTGGTGGACGTGCCGTCTGTCAGATGTTGTAGATGCCGGTCTTGTACCGGGCGAGGTTCGCGGGGTCGCGGAAGAACTCCACGGTGTGGGCGAGGCCTTCCTCCAGCGAGTGCGCGGGCCGCCAGCCGGTCGCGGCCGTCAGCCGGCTCGCGTCGGCGACCAGGCGCATCACCTCGGAGTTCGCGGGCCGGATGCGCGCGGAATCCTCACGTACGTCGACGTCGGTGTCCATCACCTTGCCGATCAGCGCGACCAGGTCGCCGACCGAGATCTCCCCGCCGGTACCGGCGTTGAAGGTGCGCCCCACCACCTGCCCGGCGGGCGCGCCGCCCACGGTGAGGAACGCCTGCGCGGTGTCCTTGACGTAGCAGAAGTCCCGGGTCGGACGCAGATCGCCGAGGGTGATCGTGCGTTCCCCGGCGGCGAGCTGGCCGATCACGGTCGGGATCACGGCCCGCATCGACTGGCGCGGACCGAAGGTGTTGAACGGCCGCAGTGTCACCACGGGCGTGTCGAAGCTGGCGTAGTAGCTGTCCGCCAGCCGGTCGCCGCCCGCCTTCGAAGCGGCGTACGGCGACTGGGTGTTGATCGGGTGGTCCTCGGTGATCGGCACCGTCTGCGCGGTGCCGTACGTCTCGCTGGTCGAGGTGTGCACCAGCCGGGGCGTACCGAGGGCGCGCACCGCCTCCAGCACATTGAGCGTGCCGGTGACATTGGTGTCGACGTAGCTGTGCGGCGCCTGGTACGAGTACGGGATCGCGATGAGCGCGGCCAGATGGTAGGCGCAGTCGGCGCCTTCGAGCAGGGAGCGGACCGATCCGGGGTCCCGGACATCGCCGAGGACGATCTCGACCTGGTCGAGGACGTCCTTCGGCAGGGTCTCCAGCCAGCCGTAGGAGGAGAACGAGTTGTACTGCGCCATGGCCCTCACCCGGTGCCCCGAGGCGACCAGAGCCTCGGTGAGGTGGGAGCCGATGAAACCCTCGGCTCCGGTGACGGCGGCGAGTGGTGCGGTGGTCAACGCGTACTTCCTTTCGACTGGTGGTGCGGGGTGGGCGGGCTTCTGCGGGCTGAGTGCTGTGGACTGAGTTCTGCGGACTTGGGTCTGTGGACTGAGTTCTGCGGACTTGGGTCTGTGGGTCGAGTCATGTGTGGCGGGGGCGGTACGTCGTCCCGCCGGGCGGCAGTGCGCGCCGCACCCGGCGGGCGGGCGGACCTCATGCGTGGGGTGCGGGCCGTCCCAGCAGGCGCAGCGCCCAGAGGAGCAGGGCCAGCGTCGCCGCGCCGGCGCAGGCCGACAGGGCGTCGAGGGCCATCGGAGGGTCGGCCAGGGTGAGTGAGCCGGCCACCGCGGCGGCGGCCAGGGACAGCACGGCGGGAGGCCAGGCCACCCCGAACGCCTGGAGCAGCAGGGCGATCCACAGGGCCGCCGCGAGCAGCAGCAGCGGGACCGGCGGCGAGTCGGTGAGCAGCGCCAGCGGCAGCAGCGGCAGCAGATAGCCGCCGAGGCACAGGACGAGGACGCCCGCCGAACGCAGCCGGAACCCTGCCGGTGTCGCACTCGCCCGCAGCGCCGTCACGGACAGCCCCCGAAAGCGGTAGAGCAGCCATTCGGCGAGCCCCATGCTCACCGTCAGCACGATCACCGCCCAGGGTTCCTCCCGCCCGAGCAGCAGCACCAGCGTGCCCGCGGCCAGCCCGAACAGGCCGTACGGCAGCGAGCGGACGAGCGGGGGACGTACGGCGTCCGCCGCCGGGGGAGTGCTGGTGAGGGCGGTACGCAGTACCAGGCCGGCGGCACCGACCGCACCCACCAGCGCCAGCAGCGGCAGCCCGGCGCGCAGTGCCTCGCCCGGTTCCCACCACGGCAGTACCGCCGCCCCGGCGACCAACGGGGCCAGGGAGGCCAGCAGCAGCCGCTCCCTGCCCAGCACCAGCAGCGCGCCCGCCGCCGCGAGATACATCGACTGGGACGTCGCGGCGACCATCGCGGTGCCCGAGCCGGAGAGCAGGACGCCGGCCCCGGTGGCCACGGCCGCGCCGAGGGGAGCGCCCTTGAGCAGGGTGACGGCCGCTTCCCGGCGTCCGGTCGCCATCCGGGCGAAGGCCCGGTGGCCGAGCGCCTGCCCCCACGCCCAGGACACGAGACCGGCCACCACCAGTACGGCGAGGGCACTGTCGGCGTCCCACAGCGGCGAGGTGAGCACGTACGCCAGCCCCGGCAGCGCGAACAGGGCCCCGCGCAGCGCGGAGCGGACATGGTCGGGGCGCCAGGGGTCGGGTGGCGACTCGGGTTCCGGGAAGGAGCGCGGCACCTTCTCGTAGAGGGCGGCGGCCAGCGAGAAGAGGTTGCGGTGGCCGTAGCGCTCCTTGATCAGCTCACCGGTCAGGCCCTCCGACTCCAGCAGCGCGGCGACCTCGTAGGGATGCACGGCCGGACCGATCCGGTCGGCCAGCTCGGCCGCGAGTTCATCGACCGCGGCGTGGTCTATCTCGAACCTGGGCCGGCGCAGCGTCATCGTCTCGTCCCATCGCAGGGCCTTACGAAGCGGGGCTCTGACCAATCTCAGGGCCATGGTCTCGCCCTGTCTGCCGTCGGGATCGAGAGGCATCGGACCGCTCATCCGGCCATGCTCCCCGTGCTGATGACGGCCGTGCCCACGACCGGCTCCGGCTGGTGGGCGACCGGGTGCCGCATGCGGCCGGACGAGGCCAGTTCCAGGTAGATCGAGCGGAAGGTGTCGACGGTCTGGCGCAGGGTGAACTGCTCGATCACGCGCGCCCGGGCCGCCTCGCCCATCATGCGGCGGCGCCGCGGGTCGCCCAGCAGCTCCAGCGCGGCGTCGGCCATCAGCTCGGGATCGCGTGGCGGAACCACCAGGCCGGTGCTGCCGACGGCCTCGCGCACACCGCCGACGTCGGTGGAGACAGTGGCCCGCCCGCACGACATGGCCTCGATCAAGGTGAACGGGAAACCCTCGCTGATGCTGGAGAGCATCACGACGTTCCCGGCGGCGTAGGCGTCCTTGATGTCGTCGACCCGTCCCTCGAAGGTGACCGCGTCGCCATGACCGAGGTCCGCGGCGAGGGCCTCGCAGCGCTTGCGGTAGGCCTCGCCGCCGCGCGGCGTACCGCCGAACAGCCGGAGGGTGGCATCGGGGACCTTGTCCCGGACCAGGGCGAAGGCGCGTATCAGGGTCTCCAGGTCCTTGATCGGGTCGACCCGGCCGGCCCAGCTGAGGGTGGGTGCGGCCGGTTCGGGCCCGGCCGGGGGGAAGGCGCTCGGATCGACACCGTTGTAGACGGTGCGGATCGACTCGGGTGCGGCCCCGCCCTGTTCCTCCCACAGCCGGTTGTAGCGGTTGCCCGGGGTGATGAGCGCCGCCCGCCGGTAGGTCTCCTCGGCCAGCAGCCGGAAGAACCCGAGGACGACGGCCTTGACGGGCCAGCGGTAGGGGGCGGTGCGATAGCCGAGGTAGCGCTCCCGCAGATAGACACCGTGCTCGGTCAGCAGCAGCGGCACACCGTGCTGTTCGAGCGCGGCGAGCCCCGGCAGCGCGGCGACTCCGCCGCTGACCGCGTGCGCCACCCCGTCCTGGGGCGGCGGCGTGGCCAGCGGGCGCAGGGCGTGTTCCAGCAGGCCCGTCGCGGTGATCGCGTCATGCAGCGTCGGGCGGGCCTCCCGTACGGTCAGGCCCGGCCGGTTCCACACGGCGGTCATGAGGCGGATCGCCTGGTCGTCGCGGAGAAAGGGGCTGAGCGCGCCCCGCGCCGCGGCCCGCGCCATCGTGTAGAGGGCGGGGGCGAAACCGTGCTCGGCGCGCGGGTCGAGCACGGCCGTCAGGAACTGCTCGTAGGCGGCGGCGAGCTGATTGCGGCTCCGGCCGCGCGGCGGGCGGCCGTCGGGCGCGGGACCCCACATGGGGACCGAGGCCACGCGGGTGACATGGGCGGGAACGTCCCAGACGAGGGGTTCGCGTCCGGTGCCGGTCACGGCGATGACCTCGAAGTCGAGATCAGGCATTCCGGTGACGAGCTGGTCGCACCAGACGCTCACCCCGCCGTGACTGTGCGGGTACGTGCCTTCGGTGAGCAGGGTGACGCGCGTCGATGCGACACGGTGCGCGCCAGGAAAAGCGTGCATGGATGGGCTCCACGGCCGAGGTATGTGGTGGGCGGAGCGGCCCCCCGGGCCCCCCAAGGCGCGCCCCGGGGGGCGCGGGAGAGCCCCCGCCGCGGGGCGCGGGGGTCGGCCCCCCCCCCCCGCCCCCCGCCGGGGCCCC